>NZ_JAUBVR010000145.1:0-6049 GCF_036705955.1 Microcoleus sp. A6-C6
TGGCTTTTCGCTCATCTGACTACATTACCATATTTTTCGGCTCTCAATCAACTATTTTTTACCTGAATCCTTACGAAGGAAAAAACTAGCGTATCTATATTTAATGCTGCTAACTCTTTAGAAATTGGCTCAACAAATAAATCATACAGTTTCTTCGCAGTTGGCAAATATTGGTCTTCAAGATTATCTAGGTTTGAGATTGTGCGTTGAAAATTATTTACAAGTTGATTCAGATATACCCGGTTGACTTTAATTGTTTTCTGAATTGGAGGGCCTTCGGGAACTACTAATATTAGCGACAATGATTCGAGACTAGCGAAGGCATAAACAATTACGGCTTGCTTTCCGGTTTCTGTTTTAATTGTTTTCAGAGTTTCTCTGATGTATTCAACATTTACTTTTTTATTAGTAAAATCTTCTTCAAAATAGTTTTCATAGTCTTGTTCAAAGAGTTTGTCGATTAGGGCAATAGCATCATCAGGATTGCCTTGATCTAAAGTTTGTTCAACGCTAAATCTGCTAATTTCTAAGGGAAAGAGATTGGGAATATTTGCGGGTGGGGGAGTTTCGGCTGCGGGAGTTGGTGCTGGAGTTGGAATTGGTGCGGGTGCTGGAGTTGGTGCGGATGTGGGAATTGGTGCGGGTGCTGGAGTTGGAATTGGTGCGGGAGTTGGAATTGGTGCGGGTGCGGGAGTTGGTGGCGGAGTAGTTTCGGGAATGCTTGTCAAGGAATCAGGCTCGATCGCCTCAACGGGCGGCTCAATAGTAGGCGCAGGATTAGGTGTTAAGACTATCCATCCATCGGGTTCTGTTGTAGCAGAAGAACCAAGTTCTGGCGGTTTTTCTGGTGGCTTTTCAGGAGGCGTTATTAAAGTAATCTCTGCTGCTTTTTGAAGAGCAGGTGGTGTGAGAGAGAAATTGTTTTGGGGATTATTAAATGCCCAATTAAAAGTTTTGCTTCCGGTTTCAGGATTGAGAGTGATGGTGGTTTTTGCTCCTAATAAATCGCCAATTAACAAAGCTAAATCTTGTTGCGGATTTGGCGCTTGGGCGGGTGCTATTGCGGCTGTGGGAATGGGTGCGGGAATGGGAGAAAAAGAGGGTGCAATTACAGGTGAAATTGCTGCTACGGGCGGGTTGTAAGGCGATTGTAGGAGTGCGGTTGTTGGATTTGTCGCGATCGCACTTGGAGGAGCGATCGAGCTTGGAAGGGCGATCTGGGCGGTGAGTTGGGCGATCGATGGAATTGCGGGTGCGGTGGGTATGCGATCGCTCGCGCTTGGTATTGTTGGGGCTGACGGCTGTGTGCGGGTTGTGCGGGGCGGCAGTGTGAAGAAATTGGTGTTTAGCAGTTCTTGGATGCCGGAAAAATCGATCGGCGGGAGTTCGGGTGTTGGGGATGGAGATGGGGTTGGGGCGATCGGGATTGAGGGTATTGGGGATGCAGTCGCCGTCGGTGAGGCAGTTTCAGTTGCCGGCGACGGCGACGGAACAGCCGTCGGTGCGGTTCTTGTAGCTAGGGTTATTGGCAACGGAACAGCCCTTGGTGCGGGTGTTGGTGCGGGTGTTGGGGATGGAGTCGCCGTCGGTGCGGGTGTTGGTGCGGGTGTTGGGGATGGAGTCGCCGTCGGCGCGGCTGTGGCGGCGGCTGTGGGAGATGGAGTCGCCGTCGGTGCGGGTGTTGGTGCGGGTGTTGGGGATGGAGTCGCCGTCGGCGCGGCTGTGGCGGCGGGCAAAATGGGTGAGGGAACCGAGTTAATTTGAATGCGCTCGCCATTTAATGCGAGACTGGGGTCTTGTCTGTGAGTGTATCGATAACTGTTATCGGGCAAAATCGTTTGTATGGGATTGCTATTTCCTCTAGTAATTGCACCAGCAGTTCCATTTTTCTCGGAATTGCCGACAATAAAAGGCGTGATTCCCCCGCCCCCGTGGTTGATAATTATGAAGCCGCCGCGATCGTCTCCTGGACTTGCAGCCGTAGAGATGCTAGCATTGATGCTGTTTCTGTCTAAGAACGAATTGGGCGATCGAAAAAACCTTTGAGTCACAATCAAAACATCTCCGCCCCTACCGCTTTCCCTACTTTCAGCATTAATTAGACTCAGAACAGTGTCGCCCGCACTGCTGCGGTTAATCGCGCTAACACTGCCCGCATTTACATTAGCAGAAGAGTCAACTTTTCCAGCATTAATATTACCATTAGCATCGAGAAATATATTACCTGCATTACCAGCAGCAGAAGTATTGATATTGCCAGCAGTGATATTAGTTCCCGCATTCAAATCAATATTGCTACCATTGTTTTTGGAAGTCGCATCAAGATTTTCTGTTTTAATTTCTCCCTGCTCGCTATAGAGAGAAATCCCGGCTTCCGAGGTGATGTTTTGAGCGGTAATGTTATTAGTTGCAGTAATGTCGATCGCCGCCGTATTTTCTGGAATATCATCTTGAATATTGATGCTGTTGAGACGAGTCTGGCTGCCGATCGCACCGCCAAACTGAACAATTCCCGCATTTGGCTTGACCGCGAGATTGTACGGCCCGTCAATTGTAGAATTAAAAGTAATGTCGCCAGTCTCCAGAATGTTAACAGAGAGGTCGTTAGCCAATGTTACGGGAGCCGCAAATGTAATATTGTTGCGGTTAGTTGCGATAATTCCGCCCGCAGTAATACTACTTGCCTTAATATCTATATTGCCGCCATTCACAGTGGTGCTGGGAGCAAAAGTGCGGGAATTAATACTAGATGTCGCCACATTTTCTTTAGCATTTATGACAACATTTCCGCCTTTGCCATTGGCTGCGGCAGTAATCAGCGGGCCGGCAGTTGTGTCAATATTACCGCCGCTTTGAATGCGAAGATTGCCGCTATTGGCGCTGAATCCGGTTAATAATAAAGCGCTACCAATTCCTGCCGTACTGATGTTAGTTCCAGCTTCTAGGGAAATATTGCCGCCGCTGTTGCCGCCGATTGCGTTGAGAAGTCCGGCCGTAGTATCGATCGCACCACCGCTTTTAAGCGTGATAGAGCCGCCGTCTTGATTCCCTATTGATTGGATGCTGCTGGTAGTAATATTTCCCCCCGCATTTAAATTAATACTGCCGCCTGTGTTCATTTTTTTATCGGCAGAGAAACCCTCAGAACTTGTAATTAACTGACCTGTAGTAATACTCCCATTGCTGTTAGTAAAATTAAGATTTCCACCCCGTATCCCCGATACTGACACATTGCCTGTATTAATGTCACCGCTAGTGGTAGATAAAGTAACGTTGCTGCCATTCCCCTGAGCGGAATTACCTGCGATCGCAGTTCCTTGTGTCGGCGTTTTGATGCCGCTGTTGGCTTGAATGGTAATATTGCCAGCAGCGCGATCGCCCGTGGTGTCGATCGCCCCGATATCTATGGAACCGGCAGTGCTCGTAAGTGCGATCGGGCCGCCGTCTTGATTTGCCATTACGCTGAGATTGCCCGTCGTAATATTGCGATCGGCTTTTAAAGTAATTGAACCGCCATTTTCTGGGTTAAAAACAGTATCATTTCCTGAATCCTGAGAGCTAGTTGTATTTAAATTTCCTGTATTGATGCTACCATTCGTGCTAGTAAAATTAATGCTACCACCTCGCAATATCCCGTAGTTTAATACGTTACCTGTTCTAATATTGCCACTGGTAGAAATGGTAATATTGCCACCCTTACCACCATCTGAAGAATTATTTATATTGCCAAGCTGAATATTGCCATTGACGCTCGTAATCTTGATATTTGCACCATCTGCTTTCGAGCTACCTGTACTAGGTGAGCCTATAATATCTACATTAATATTACCATTTGCCTGTAACGTTACAGAACCAGCAAGGCCGGGAGAATCGCCATTTCCAGTGCTGATATGTACTCCATTTGAAGGAAAAATAATAGCTCCCTGTTCGCTGATGATGGTAACATTACCGCTATTACCAGTAGCTGTTAAACCAGGAACTCCTCCTGCAAAACTCTCTATGCAAAAACTAGGGGAAGCACAGTCTAAAGTAATATCGTTTTTTGCTTTAAGACTAATATCACCTGCTCCACGGGGTGCGAAAGAATGTATATCGGCAGTAGTAATCCTGCCACCTGCATTCAGAGTAATATCACCGCCACGGGCAATGGTATTTGTATTTATAGTAGTAAGTGTGCCTGTAGAAATGTTGCCCCCAGCAGTCAAAGATATATCACCAGACTTATCCCCAAAAGAGTCTGCCCGAATCACGCCTGTTTGAATGTTACCTGTAGCTTGCATAATTACAGGGCCTACGTTATTAGAATTACTTACATAAGTATCAATTTTTCCTGTTTGAATGTTGCCACCCGATCGCAAAATGACAGATCTAGAAGTACGCAAAATAAATTCATCAGTACCGGCAGGAGCATTAGCAAGCATTGGATCGGGTTCTGTACTTGTAATTTCAATATCTCCAGTAAAAGTAATATTTCCAGTACCCGAAGTTGTATCTACCTTGAGAGATGCACCCGTGTAACTTCCACAAGTATAATCACCAGCTTGTGTCCAAATTGGATCGTACAGACTGAGAAAATTCGCAGGTTGACCGGATAAATCAACAATCGATGTGTTACTGCCGCTCCTAAAATAAGAATCTGTAGATATGATTCCATCACTCGCCAAAGTCAAATTTCCACCGCTAACAAACGGCGTTTGCAAAAGATGATTCAGCGCCAAAATATCAATACTTCTATTACCTTGAATGTACAAATTACCGCCAGCATTTGCCACAAACGGATTCGCCACACTGTCGCGCACCCGCACCGTATCGTCAGCCAGCAAACTCAAATCACCAGTTGTACGCAACAGACTTTCAACTAACGTCAAATTGCGACTGGCTGACAGCACTGCATTCTGGGCATTTACTTCTTTAGCAACCACATCTCCATTATCTACCTGCAAACCAGAACCAGTTAACTCAACTTGCCCTTGAGCATTCACTATTACACCCGTTGCACTTCCCCCACCACCAGTCAACAACTGAGGTAAAGATACAACTGGCAATACCCAACTTTGCGGCAAACTCCCAGCCACAGATTGCGGTTTAATCTCCAAACTCAATAAATTTCCCGGCTGACTAATTCTAACTAAACTTTGACCGGGAACCGCCGCCACAGTAATATTTCCTCCAGGTGCAGCAAGTTGTCCCGCACTCAAAACCGTGCCGCCCAACAAACTTAAATTTTGTCCCTGTTTAACCGCCAAATTACCAAGATTAATAATCCCTCCCGGCTGTAGATTTGTAAAAGCAAAAGTATTCGGACTTCCGACTAACTCTGTATAATTATTCGTGCCAATCGCACTAAACCAATTGTTACCGAAACCGATTCCTGTCGCAGTAGTCGCCGTGAAAGAACCGGGAATATTTAAGCTGGAATTTGCACCAAAAACAATCCCCGCCGGATTTATTAAAAATAAATTAGCATTGCCGCCCGTAACTTGAATTATGCCGTTTATCAGTGAAGCATCGCCGCCGACAACTCGCCCTAAAATATTGCGGATATTGGGATTTGAGATAAAATTGGCAGTTTGTCCTTGAGTTAAACCAAATTGCTGAAAACTGTGAAACAAATTAGTGCTATCGCCGGATTGTTGGCCGCCTTGGATGTTGAATTGATTGCCATTCGGGGTGATTTGAGTATTCGTGCCGTCAGCAGCGGGAGTAATTTGGGCCGTGGCTGTTTGGGATGGCGTGAAAAGTCCGATTTCCCAAGTTGCTAAGCTGGTAAAGGAGAGGAATGTTAGGATAAATAGATTTTTTGTATCGGCTGATTTCATGGCTTTTGTTAGTAGATGATAAATTTATTAACAATAAATACATAATATCACAATCCTGTAGGGGCGGGTTCACCGAAATATTTGACACGCAGCGATGAATTTTATAAACCCGCCCCCACCCCACCGAAAAATTAAGAATTAATTCAATTTAATCGTATCCGCTCAATAAATCGGGGTAACAGCAAAAAAGAAGGTTCACAATCTAGCCACAGCATGGTAAAATACAAAAC
>NZ_JAUBVR010000192.1:0-1151 GCF_036705955.1 Microcoleus sp. A6-C6
AAATTGACATACTCCCCATGCCTAAAGGCGAGGGGATTCTAAACCTAGACTAAAAGAAATTAGATAGGTTTAGGCTTAGCACTTCATCGCCCGATACTACCGAAGTAGTTTTACTCAAGCTCTGTGCCCGTTTAGAGTCGTGGCGATGCCCCATCCCGACTTTTTCTATGTTTTTGGCCGCGTTTAGATCGCGATCGTGTTTAGCCCCACAATTCAGACATTGAATAGAGCGAACAGAAAGGCTGATTTTGCCCCATCTAAACCCGCAGTCTGAGCAAGTCTGAGAGGTAGGTTCCCATCGAGAAATTACCTTAAATTCTCTGCCATACTTCTCAGATTTGCCCTCACAAAGCGTTCTGAATTCTCCCCATCCTTGCTGACTGATTGCCCGTGACAATTTCCGGTTTTTAACCATGCCTGCTACGTTTAAATCTTCTAAGATGATTGTTTGGTTTTCACTCACCAACTTAGTCGATAGTTTGTGCAAAAAGTCTTTTCGGGTATCAGCAATTTGGTTGTGCAGTTTGGCAATTTTCAGCCTAGTTTTATTCCGACGTTTTGAGGTTTGAACTTGGCGGGCAAATTTACGCTGCAACCTACGAATTTTGCGGTCTAGCACCTTGTAGTTTGGACTTTGTGCGTTTGTACCATCACTCATTGCAGCGAAGGTTTTAATGCCCAAATCTATACCGATGCTTTGGTTCTTAGCCTCGATATAGATGGGCAAAACTTCTACAACAAAGCTTAGAAAGTATCTGTTTGCACAATCCTTGATTATTGTTACAGAACTGGGTAGAGATGGCAGTTTTCTAGACCAAACGGGAAATACGTCCCCTATTTTTGCCAGATAAACCTCATTACCTCTCAATACAAAACCGTTGCGCGTTAACCTTGCTGATTGGCTGTTTGTCTTTTTTTTGAACTTAGGATAGCCGACTTTTTTTCCTTTTCTTTTCCCTGTGCAGGACTTGAAGAAATTGCTAAACGCAGTCTCTAAATCTGAGACCGATTGTTGTAGAGGGATAGCCGAAACTTCTCCCAACCATTCTCTTTCTACTGTCTTTTTAGCTAAAGTTAAAACTACTTTCTGCAATTCGGCAGAGCTGGGTTTTTTGTCTGACTGTTTGCAAATTCTTAGGGCATCATTCCAG
>NZ_JAUBVR010000193.1:0-1142 GCF_036705955.1 Microcoleus sp. A6-C6
CGATCGCAGAAGGTGCCTCTGGAATCGGCGGTGGTGTTACCGCTACCGGGGCTTCCTCTGGAATCGGCGGTGGCGTTGCTGCTACCGGGGCTTCCTCTGGAATCGGCGGTGGCGTTGCTGCTACCGGGGCTTCTTCTGGAATCGGTGGTGGTGCTACGGGTGGCTCTTCTGGAATCGGTGGTGGCGCTACTGCTACCGGGGCTTCCTCTGGGGGAGTTGGCTCTGGTGGCGGTTCTGGTTTGAATGTCTCAGGCGGGGGAGATACCTTTTCTGGAATAGCTGGCTCTGGCTTGATTTCCTCTACTTTCGGTTCATCCAGCATGACAATTTCGATGGCATCGTCTGCAAATTCAGCCGGTTTGACCAACTTGAGGCTCAACGGCAGTATAACAGCGTGCAGTATGGTTGAGGCTAGCAGACCGATCGCCAGAAATTTTTTGAGAGCCTCTTCTTCTTGTTGTCTTTGCGTCGCCGAAATATTTGAAAAACTCATGCCTGATGAATCTCCTTGATTAGATTGTAATTATTCTCATTTATTAATTTTTTATATAGCGAGTTTATCCTATCACCTAGCATTCTGTTTTGCTGTCTGTGTTACTCACGCGGGCGCTGTCCACAGTCGAATTCTGGCAGAGAAAATTCCCAAATTCCTTAACTGCAATACTCTAAGCCATACTGTACCAAAAAAAATCAGTATTCTCAAGTCTTTTAACTTATAATAATTATTTATAAATAACACAATCAATATAAGTTATCTGTATCTTATGTGAGGTGCGATCGCTTGACATTCCCGAATAATCGTGAAATTCTAGTTGAGAATCTTTTAAATTATTGAATACTATTGTCAAGTCCTAATGCAAATTTTAGCAACAAACCACTGACAGAAAAATCGGTAGGGATAACAGTAGGAGCATTTAGAGTACAGGCAAAGATACTTAGATACAGGTAGTGCGGAAAGTGCGATCGCGCCAAGGAGTGAAACAATTTGCAGTCTCAATCACTTGTGCCGACTTGACGCAGAAACTCTACCAGCCCTCTATCGCGCGGCGTTGCAGCATTAGGCAGCCTGCGATCGATCGACGGAGCTAGCGAGAGTAAAAACTAATGGATACTTTCTAATGGATACTTTGATTTACATTTTT
>NZ_JAUBVR010000194.1:0-1141 GCF_036705955.1 Microcoleus sp. A6-C6
TACGGAAGAGCCCGATGTTCGATCGGATTATATTTCGATGTATAGGGAGGATAGTGTG
This sequence comes from Microcoleus sp. A6-C6, assembly GCF_036705955.1. NCBI lineage: Bacteria > Bacillati > Cyanobacteriota > Cyanophyceae > Oscillatoriales > Microcoleaceae > Microcoleus > Microcoleus sp. A6-C6. The sequence goes on from NZ_JAUBVR010000194.1 coordinate 59, forward strand.
CGATTCTAATTTCTATTCCTAGCTCGTCAACTAACTTTTGTAAATCTGATTTAAAGATATGATAATTAGAATTATTACTGCCACCTCCATCGCATTTTATTAAAATTGAATCGGCTTGAGGATAGATAAATTTTCCGTAATTTATCCACCATAATTTAATCGATTGACAAGCAAATTCACTCGTTTCTTTACTGATTCCCAGGTTTAAATATCCTCGGTTATGTTGCAGATCATAAATTCCATGAGGTACTACTTTTCCGTCAGCTAGACTCCAAAAATCATAGTTAAGCTGTCGTAACAACTTCGGTAGTATATAGACTGCCTGCTCGATAGAGATTTTCAATAAATTCCTTCTTTTTGGTGTCCATACTAACAATTGGATTGCCACGTAACTCATAGTCAGCGGTTATTCTGGCAAGATTTTCAAATTGTTCATTACGATTTTTTGTGACTCCGGTTGTTTGTTGTTTTTGAGCTTTGCGTTTCACATATCCATATTTTTTTAACAGTTCTTGAACGACTGTGGTACTGACTATTGTTTCCTGAGCCTTCAGACCTTCAACTATTTGTTGATGCGTAAGATTTGTCCATTGAATTTTATCGGACATTGGATCTCCGGCTGTGTGGTTTTTTAAGACTTCTAAAAAACGCTCATTTAAATCAGGTATCTGAGAATCCCTAGTTTTTCTTCCTCCTCCAGGTCGGCGAATTCTCTGTTGATTCCTGCTGTGTTCTGATTCACTTTTTAACTCTTTAATGCCCTTGGCTATGGTATTCCTGTCTACTCCCAAAACTCGGGCCATGTAAATAATTCCACCACGACCAAGTTTTACGGCTTCTATCGCTGCATATTTTCTTTGATCTTTTTCAGATAAAGACTGATAATGTTTGAGCATTAAAGCAGTAATTTCGTCTGAGTAATACATAAATTAAGTTAGTAATAAATGATTCAAGTCAACACATCATGGGCGATACAAGAAGAACCAAGCAGGTATAATATTTGACATCCCTACCGAAACATGAACCTATTTATATTCACTCATTTACTTATTATACATCGCTGATGTTATTAAATTTTCATTT
>NZ_JAUBVR010000146.1:0-5947 GCF_036705955.1 Microcoleus sp. A6-C6
TATCCCCCGTAGGGACACTCCAAGAACCCAAGGCGTGTCAATTTAAGCTGTTAGTCTGCCAGTCCTCGCACCCGCTAATCCGCCAGAGAATTCAGATCAATTCCGGTAGCATCGTCAGCCGTAAAATCCGCTCAACAGCGATGCCATGAGCGAAGCCGAAGGGTGAACAATCATAGATGGTGCAACCAACCGGAATCCATCTAATTCATCTGCGTTAATCTGTATTGATCTGCCTGTATCTGCGGTCAAAAAAGAGAATTTTTTCACCGCAGATGACAAGGGATTGACGCTGATTCACGCAGATAAAGAGAAGAGAGATAGGAATAATTCCGATGCTAACAGATTTGAGATCATTCCCTGTCGGACTATCGGTTTTACCCTAATGAGAACAGTTAACGGCTTCGAGGAAAAATTCGAGATGAAGTTCCGCAAACTCGCATTCAAATTGCACTTGTATTTGGGGTTGGTGGTAGGAATATTTCTAGCAGTAATTGCTTTAACGGGCAGCTTACTGGTTTTCGGTCCAGAAATCGAGCGGTTCTTCAATCCCCAACTCCTGCAAGTTATTCCTCAAGCCGAACGGATACCGCTGGAAAATGTCCTGCAAATTGTCGAAAAAGCTTATCCGCACAATCAAGCTCTTAGTATCTTGCTGCCGCGATCAGCGAAGGAAGTTTGTCAAGTTTCGATGCTGTCAAAGAGTGAGGAAGTAGTGAGCGTTTATGTCAATCCTTACAGCGGCAAAATTAAGGGTGCGCGCCTTGATAAAGAAACTTTTACTGGTTTTATGTTTACGTTACACGCGGAATTAGCTGCAGGAGGATTTGGTCATTTTGTGGTAGGTATTTGCGGTCTAGTAATGCTAGGATTAACTTTTACGGGTTTGGTATTGTGGACTGGTTGGCGCAATTTGGCTCGCGGATTTTCGATTAATTGGCAAGCTCATTGGCAGCGGACTGTATTTGATTTACATAACGTTTCTGGCATTATATCGGTCGCTTTTCTCATATTCATTTCCGCTACAGGGACAGCGATAATTTTTTATACGCCGTTTGAATCTGCTCTGTATTGGGTAACAAATGAAAAGCCACAGCCAGCATTGACTTCTCATACCCAATCTAGCAGTTCGAGGCAAAACCTTGATGAAATATTAGACAAAGTTAACACCGTTTGGACGGAAGCTAAAACCACTTTTATTTCTCTGCCTTTGACACCTGAAGCAACTTTTAAAGTCAGGAAAAAATTCCCCACTGACTCGCACCCAAACGGGATTAGCACCATTTATCTTGACCAATACAGTGGCGAAATATTGCGGGCTGACAGTGTAAATTCAGCTTCTGTAGCCAATCGAATTCTCAACTCGCTTTATCCGCTACATATTGGCAGCTATGGCGGAATTTACTTGCGGCTGGTACACGCGATCGCAGGATTAGCAGCGATTGTACTTTTTATGACGGGTGTACTGATGTGGCGGCAGCGACATTTGGCGAAATTTTACCGCAAGGAGGCGAGACAGCAATATGAAAAATTATCTCCAATTAGTCAACAATGGCCTTGGTTTTAACGAGCTCGACCTGTGGTTCTAGACAAGTTTTATTTTTCTACCTGAAAGTCCCTATCCTTTGAATTTTTAATCCTATCAATCGCCTATTTCATGCAAAAATTTATTCAACTCTGGCTGGGACAAACTGCTTCGATGATTGGCAGCGCTATGTCTGGGTTTGCGCTGACTATTTGGATTTGGGAGTCCACCAGTCAAGCGACTGCTTTGGCTTTGTTGATGTTTTTTACTCAATTGCCGCGCATTTTGCTCGCTCCGGTTGCTGGCATTCTCGTCGATCGCTGGAATCGAAAATTTCTGATGGGGATCGGTGATACGGTTTCAGCTTTGTTAACGCTTGTTATCCTATTACTTTATATCAGCCACAACCTGCAAATATGGCATATATATGTAGCGGCTGCGATTAACGGAGTTTTTGACCAAATTCAACAGCTAGCTTACTCAGCAGCGATCGCCACAATGATGCCAGAAAAGCATTACAGCCGCGCTAGCAGTTTAAGTTTTTTGGCACAATACGGCGCGAGTATTATTGCTCCGACGCTGGCGGGGATTCTCTATTCTGCGATTGGGCCCGGCGGGATTTTTACGATCGACCTGGCAACTTTTACAATCGCGATCGCCACGCTATTATCTGTCAAAATACCCCAGCCCGCGATCGCGTCAGCGTTGCAGAGCAATATCGCATCCAATCCCCAGCAGACTCACTCCCACCTATTGCAAGAACTCAGCTTCGGATTCCGCTACATCGTCCAGCGTCCCAGCTTGCTTGCCTTGCTGGCGTCCGTTTCGCTATTCTGGTTCGCTCACGACATCGGCGCCGTCCTCTACTCACCGATGATTCTGGCACGCACCGGCAACAATGCCAGAATCCTCGGTACTATCCTTTCAGCCGCCGGTGCAGGTGGCGTTTTAGGAGCATTGATCATCAGTATTTGGGGCGGCCCCAAACGCCGAATCCGGGGCTTTCTGCTCGGCATGGCAGGCGCAGGCTTGAGTAAAATAGTCTTTGCTTTTGGTCAGTCGCTTTTCATCTGGATTCCCGCTCAATTTTGTTCGTCTTTCAATTTCCCCATCCTCGGCAGTTCCAACGAGGCGATATGGCTGGCGAAAGTCGCGCCAGAGGTACAGGGGCGCGTTTTTGCTACCAGAGCAGTTATTGTGCAATTGGCGTCAGCGATCGGTTTATTGATCGCAGGGCCACTTGCCGATCGCGTCTTTGAACCCGCCATGCAACCGGGAGGTTTTTTAGCAGCTATTTTTGGCCCAATTATCGGTACGGGTGCCGGTGCTGGCATGGCTTTGTTATACGCTATTTCCGCGATCGGCTTATTGCTCGTTGCAGTCGGTGGGTATGCTTGCCGGCTGCTGCGCGATGGCTAATATCGTTTCCTGTTGTATCGGAATGATTTAACCGCAGAGGGCGCAGAGAACGCAGAGGGAGAGAATACAGAGAGGAATAATTCCGATGCTAACGGATTTGATATAACTTCTTCCTGACATCCGTTAAATCCGTTACATAATCCGTTGCCGAACTTCCTTCTGCTATAGTTTCTGGCGCGAGCTCAGGTGAGCTTCAATTTCCGATCGCGATCGCCATACAGGCCGCAATTCCTTGCGAGCAAAGAGCTGCCACTGATCGCCGGCGTGGGGCGAACCAGGTTGACTGGCGTTGCCGTAACTGTTTAGCGCCATCGCTTTCACCGGATTCGAGAACTCAATCGCAGCGACAAAAGAATCCCCCGCAACCGCTTCAAAGCGATCGCCTTTCCCAGGAACAAACGATACTGAGCGAAATACCCCCAAAGAACCGTCAGCCCCATTAGCAGGCAGATTCGCCTCCCCAGGCAATCGGAAGACTTCCCCCCACGCCACATCTAACGCACCATAAGTTGCCTCAACTTTGGCTGCTACGGCTTCTAATACCCGCACCGCCTCAGCAGGATTTGCCAACCCGTCTGGCGTAGTTAGCGGCGCATCTTCGCGCCAAGGTTTGGCGAATAAGCGATCGCTCTTCATCGCTTTTTTCCAAAAGACAAACAGCACCGCGCCGCGACTGTCGGCATCGACTTTGCGATCCCAAGCTGCGAGCACTTCTGCCGCGCGGCGCGCCTTTTCGCTGCCTTGTTGCGCGACGGGAATTAAATCATCGAGGAGGCGATCGGCGAGTTCTACCTGAGTGGAATGTTTGTATTGCATCAATTCATCGAAAGAGATTTTGTCATCTTCTAAGAGCATTTTTGCCGATCGCTGCGATCGCAAGTCCATCGGGCCACGTGGTGCCATATAGGAGGGATAATTATCCGGTGAGATGGCGCGGGGAAACGTTGCCCCCCAAGGCGGATCGTTGGCATTTTGCAACCAGCCGCTCGGTGGATCGACAACACGCGGCAAATCCGCATAGGGATGATTTTTGCTCCACAAAGTCTCTGACGTATCGCCGGGGATAATGCCTGACCAATATTTAAAATCTCCGTTTTTGCGAATGGGGACTTGACCGTTAAACAAGTGCATGATATGCCCCTCGCGATCGGCATAGATGACGGTAAACATGGGAATTTCCAAGCGCTTTAAAGCAGCTTCAAATTCAGAAAAATTCTTGGATCGTGCCATATCCCACCACTGCTGAAGGGCTCCTGATTTATCGATTCCGACAACGCGCAGGGCGATCGCTTTACCTTGTTTTTCTGATAAAATTGGCCCGTGAACGGAACGTCGCACGACTAGAGATTCCGAGCGCAAGCTTCCATTCTTTTCTTTGACTTTTAAAACCTTCTCTTCCCTCTCAAAATTTCTGACTTTGCCATCGAAGCGATAGCCATCCTTAGCGAGGGGCAATTCGTAGGCATCCCAGCCATCGTGAGTGTTGACAGTATGAGTCCATCCCAAATTGTCATTAAAGGCGATCGTTAAAACAGGAAATCCGACGAGAGTAGCTCCGTAAGCATTAATTTCTGGACCAGTCAATTGTGCTTCGTACCAGAGAAATAAATCCGACCAAGGCAGGTGAGGATTTGCCAATAGCATGGCATTGCCGCTTTCAGAATGAGAAGGAGCGATCGCCCAACCATTAGAGCCTTTAGGAGTATTATTCTCAGTGAGCTTTTCAACGCGCTCTGGATCGACTATAAAAGTAAAATTGATAACGCGCTGCTCGTGAGCCAATACATCTGTTGGTTTCAGAGGCAATGCTACCTTTAATTCTTCGGTGAGCGCATCTGGGTGTTCTTTTGCATAGGCATTCATTCCCGAAACAAAAGCATCGATATAGTTCCGAAAATTAGGATTTTGTGCTTCATACGATGCTTGCGCGCGATCGGGAATTCCCATTGTTTGCACCCAGCGATCAGACTCCAGATAATCTTCGCCCCAAAATTCGGCAGCTTGCCCGCGAGCTTGTCCGTAAAGGCGCAAAATAAGATTGCCGTGACTTTGCATCTGCGCCCACCCAAAAGCGTAGAAAAGGCTTTTAGTATTCTCTCCGTAAATGTGTGGAATTCCATAGGTATCCCAAAGAATTTGATTACCGGTTTGAGGCGCGGATTGAACCCCATTATTGAGGAGCAAAACTAAAATAAAACTCATTAATAATGAGACAATTCGTCGGCCTTGTTTTTTTAGTTGTAGAAACATACTATAGCCTTTCTCAGGTAGGTGGCGGTACAGAAAAAGCCTCGAAAATCCTGGCATTCACAGAATAAAGTGTACCTCATGTTAGTGAGAACCGCTATATTATATTGATATCAGTTGATAGGTTATGCCCTTAAGCAAAATTAATTTCTAGGACATTTTCCTGAATTAACATATTCACGGAAGCTTTTACTGTAAAGATGACTTTTTGAGTTCCACCAAGCTGCTGCCCCTTTTTGTTGTAAGTCATTCCGCATATTTAGGCACCAACCAGCCCATAATTCTTCTTCTAACAACTTATTTTTATATTGATAATACAAATTTTCATACAGATTAAAAAAACTACAAATAAGCTCGTTAAACCGGGTGAATTCATTCTCATTTAATTTTTCCAGATTTGTTATGCCTAACTTGTATATCCGCGCCACTTCATTATCCTGGCTTATACGTGACTCAAGCTCTGCACAAGCGCTAATAATTGATTGATAGGTTGCACCCTTGGTTGCTTTTGTACTTTCTTTAACTTGAATTGCCAAATAAATCAGTGATACAACTACTGCAATAGTCTGAACAATGCCAGTAATATCACTGATAGATAGGTTTAATTGTGCTATGTACATCTTTTTATTAAGTAAGCGTCAAGAATCACCCCATCTGAAAAGACGGTGAGTATATCAAAGAGTTATTTTTGAAGTTGACCCTGTTGCCAATTACCTTCTAGCTTAGTTCCATCTGCATAAATGTAGGAACCTTGACCGT
>NZ_JAUBVR010000014.1:0-96716 GCF_036705955.1 Microcoleus sp. A6-C6
TGAAAATATCAGGAGCGCAATGGAAGATTGAGAGCGTTCCCTCTATCCTTTCTCTTCGCTGTGCTTATCTCAACGGTAAACTTTCAATTTGATGTATTTGCCAAAGTGAGATGCACCCGTTTTTATCCTTATATGATTTTCACTTAAAACTTGTTAGCTACAATCATTATTCAAGAGATTGCGGTTAAAGTCAATTCATTAAATTCATTAATTAAGTTCATAAAAGTCATATTTGTATGTTCTGGGCGAGCATGATGCCCACCCCACAGGAGTTTCATCAAAATTGGCTGTTTTGCTGAACAGTCAATTTTTAGAACACAAATGGTGTTCCCCAACTACAGATAGATTCTGGCTTCAGGGGGCACGTTTTGGGTTCGATCGGATTTCCGCCGAGACCGAGTTCAATCAGGCTAGTTAAGGATTGCAAGGGTTTGGTATCACTAATTTGATTGTCGCTGAGGAAGATCCAGGTCAGTTTAGTCAAAAACTGCAAGGGTTTGATGTCCGTGATTTGATTCTTGTTCAGCAAGAGTTGATTCAGGTTAGTTAAGGATTGCAAAGGTGTAATGTTGATGATTTTATTGTCGTTGAGTTCGAGTTCAGTCAGCTTAGTCAAGGATTGTAATGGTTGGATGTTGCTGATTTGATTAGTACCGAGGTTGAGTTCAGTCAAGTTAGTCAAGGATTCCAAGGGTTTAATGTCGTTAATTTGATTGTATCTAAGGTCAAGCTCGGTCAGTTTGGTCAAGGATTGCAAGGGTTTGATGTCACTGATTTTATTCTTAGTGATGCTGAGTGAAGTCAGTTTGGTCAAGGATTGTAATGGTGTGATGTCGCTGATTTGATTGTCGCTGAGACCTAGCGAAGTCAGGTTAGTCAAGGATTGTAATGGTGTGATGTCGCTGATTAGATTGTCGCTGAGACCTAGCGAAGTCAGGTTAGTCAAGGATTGCAAGGGTGTGATGTCGCTGATTAGATTGTCGCTGAGGGAGAGTTCTGTAAGACTCGAAAGTATCTGATTAGCGGCATCACACTCATCAATGTCAGCTTGCTTCAACAGCACCTCAATAGTGTGTTGAGCTTGTGGACTTAAAGAAGCTTTTTCGCGACACCAATCACCAAATGTTTTTCCAATTTGTTCTGGTTGCTGTTTTGGAATTTGGGAGGAAGTTTCATTTCTAGATAATCTTAGGAGGGGAACTGCATTTCCGCTGAGATTGATTTGATACAAGTTAGTCAAAGATTCTAAGGGTTTGATGTCACTGATTTGATTGTTTTTGAGACCGAGAACAGTCAAGTTAGTCAAGTATTCTAATGGTTTAACATCGCTAATTTGATTATTTTCAAGTTCAAGCCAATTCAATTTGATTAACGATTGTAATGGTGTGATATCAGTTAGTTTATTGTTCATTAGGAAGAGCGTATTCAGTTTGGTCAACGATTGCAATGGTTTGATATCGCTGATTTGATTGTGGCTGATCAAAAGCTCGGTTAAGTTAGTTAATGATTCCAATGGTTTGATGTCGCTGATTTGATTCATGGCGAGGCGGAGATTAATCAGATTAGTCAAGGATTGCAATGGTTTAATATCGCTAATTTGATTATTCATGAGGGACAAATAAGTCAATTTAGTCAAGGATTGCAATGGTTTGATGTCGCTGATTTTATTTTCGTCTAGTTGAAGTTCCTCGATAGTGGAAAGCCTCTCATTAGCTTCAGCACAATTAGTAGTTGCAGCTTCCTGCAACAGCAGCTCAATAGTATGTTGAGTTTCTGGACTCAAAGCAGCTTTTTCCCGACACCAATCACCAAATGTTTTGTTTGCGGGTTGCGTTTCTGCTGCTAAGACTGAAAGTCCGTTTCCAGATAATACTACAGCGATGAGTGTACTACAAGTAATTGCGATCTGTAAATTCATGTGTTTTTCTCCAACTATAAATGTCATAATTTTGTGGTTCTAGTTTTCAGAAATGTCAAGTTTGCGGACTTAAGGATAACTTAATGATTCCCAAATACAGATAGACCCTTCCTGAAGAGGACAAGTCTTAGGAGAAATAGGATTTCCGCTGAGGTAAACATAACGGAGCTCGGCCAAAGGTTGTAATGGCTTGATATCAGTGAGTTGATTTTTTTCCAAGTTAAGCGATGTCAGGCTAGTCACAAATTGCAATGGCTTGATGTCGCTGATTTTATTGTTACTCATGAACAGATTAATTAGCTTGATCAAGGATTGTAATGGTTGGATATCGCTGATTTGATTGTTGTCCAGGTTAAGGGTAAATACCTTGGTCAAGGATTGCAATGGTTTAAGATCGCTGATTTGATTGTTGTTGAGGTAAATCTCTTCCAGGTTAGTCAAGGATTGTAATGGTTTAAGATCACTGATTTGATTTGTGTCTAGGTAAATCTTTGTCAAGTTGGTTAAGGATTGCAATGATTGGATATCGCTGATTTTATTATTACTGAGGGTGAGATCAGTCAGCTTAGTCAAGGATTGCAATGGTTTGATGTCACTAATTTGATTATTTCTGAGGGTGAGTTCAGTCAAATTAGTCAAGGATTGCAATGATTGGATGTCAATGATTTTATTGTCACTGAAGACGAGATTAGTCAAGTTAGTCAAAGATTGCAATGATTGGATGTCATTGATTTGATTGTTGCTGAGGTCGAGCTTAGTCAGTTTTGTCAAAGATTGTAATGGTTTGATGTCACTAACTTTATTGCTATCTAGGTTTATTTGAGTCAGGTTAGCTAATGATTGTAAGGGTTGAATGTCGCTGAGAAGATTGTTTTTGAGTTCTAGCCGAACCATTCTAGTCAATGATTGCAATGGTCTGATATCGGTGATCTGATTGTCGCTAAGGTCTAACCAAGTCAGCCTAGTCAAGGATTGTAATGGTTTGACATCTGTGATTTCATTGCTACTGAGGACGAGATAGGCGAAACTCGAAAGTTTCTGATTAGCTGCATCGCAGTCAACAGTCCCTGCTTTTTCTAAAAGCGCTTCAACAGTATGTCTAGTTTCTGGACTCAAAGAAACATACTCGCGACACCAATCACCAAATGTTTTTCTACTGTTTCCTGGTTGCGTTTCTGCGGCTTTCGCAGATAATCCATTGACCGATAATGCTAGGGCGATCGCACTTAAAGCAACTATCATCAACTTTGGTGCATTCATGTGTTTGTGTTGAACTATAAATTTCATCATTTTTCACCTGTAGTTTTATGAATGACCAAGTTTTAGCATTGACTAAAGAAATCAAGAGAGGAATTAATACCTCTCTACAAATTGCACCGTTTAACTCAAATATAGGAGAATCAACCAAGGATCGAATCAAGATAATTCTCAGCAACAACTTCAAATTTAGCAACTGGTGAATGATTCGGAGACTTGGGTAACTACGAGACTTCACTGATACAGAATTAATCTTTGCTATTGGTAAAATCAGCGACATAATTCACAACAAGAGGCTCCGATTTTTGTCCATTAAGTACAGGTAATTCTTCTGCTTTGTCTCCATTTTTGGTGGTTTCATTCCGCATGAATGTTGCCATCAAACCGTCAAGTAAACCGCCACCGCCGCCGCTACCGTTGACTGCGACATCGGGTACGACGCGAACGCTGCCATCTGCGATCGCCTGAATAGCTTGCAACATCGTGTAACTTTCGATGCCCAAAGCACTGACACCAACTTGATAAGCATCGGCTTTTGCTTGTCCCATCAGGCGAATTCCTTCTGCTTGACCGTTGGCGTGTTCGATCGCAGCGCTAGCAGTCAATTGAGCAATTTTCACGCCTTGTTCTGCCCCCACCACTTCATGTTGAATGTCCGCGATCGCAGTTGCACGCACCAATTCTTGACGCTGGGACTCCGAACTGCGCTGCGCTTCGTAGGTTTTCTCCTGTTCCTGAGCAATTTTGCGATCGGTCAACGTTTGCATCAACTCCCCTGGTGGCGAAATCAAACCAATCAGAGTGTCCACCGCTTGCACATCATAGGCGCGCAATGCCTGACGAACGTGTTCTGCGGCCTCTGCTTGGCGATCGCTGCGGGCGATCAAAAAATCGAGTATCGTATATTCTTGAGCCGAATTGCGGAAGTAATTGCCCACAATTGGACGCAGCACTTGGTCAATTAGATTCTGCATTGAACCTTGCCGCGAAATCACTCTCGGTGCATCTAAAGTACCGACATGAATGATTTGAAAAATTTCTAATTCAAAGCCAAATCCGTCAAAAGAAAGCAATTTCATCGCACTTAATTTGGAGTCATAGCCGTGTTCTCCACTAAACCGTGATGTGAAGTTTAAAACTACATCGGTTGTGGGAACAAGTTCGACTTTCATCACTTTTGTATTTACGGGATGTTTGCCTGGATAAAGCGGCTCGACCCACACGCCTTTATTGCCCTTGCTGACCAGATTTCCGTGGGTAAAAGCTTCCCCACTTACATCTTTTTGCGATTCCCCCACAAAGGAAATTACTACGCCTACATAACCGATCGGCACTTCGGTCATTTCTACCTGTTCAACTTGCACAAACCAGGGATTGAGGTTCCACGAACCCGATAGAATTATCTGTTCTTGCAAGCCCCTGCGCCCGCTACCCTTGATGAAGGATTGCGCTTTTTGGAAATTGTTGTGACCTGGAATTATGGGGCCGGCAATTTCACCTTCATCAATGGGAACGCCATCTAGTATGGTCACAATTCCCACGCGCTCTGGAGCAAGTTTGTATACTTTAAATTCCGACGACTGCATACCCTTTTGAGCGGCATTCGCTGAAGTTATGACCTCAAATATAGCTGTATTGATCCGATAAGTTCCCGTTGTGATGATGGCTAGCTGCCGTCCTTTTTCTCCGCCGTTGGTGAGGAATTTGCGGGCATTTTGGAAGTTGTCGCAATCGACGACTGTTCCTAAAATGCGATCGGAAGGAATTGTTGCTCCGTCATTGGCAATAATTAAACCTATTTCATCTTGAGGAACGACAACGACTGGTTCTTTTTTAATGCTATATTGCCAGGGGAAATAACCAAAATGCCAGCCGGGAGGAAGGGTGTCTGCTTGCAAACCTCCTTCGCCATCGAGGGCAATTAATCTACTGGATGGCAAGTTTTTGCTGGAGAATTTCTTGGTGACAATTCCCACTTCTCGTTCGCCGATCGCAATTAGCCCCAAAATCCAGCCAATCTTAGGTACGAAGATAAAAAATACTATAAGTCCTCCGATGGGATAGATCCACATTGGGATGCTGATTCCTTCAGCCGGGGCTACTTGGACTTCTTGGGCTTGGGGTGGTGGCGGATTGGTTTGGGCGGATGCTGGTGGGGCGATCGCGCCGGCTGCTGCGATCGTTGTTGCTACAGATAGTGTTAAGGGTAAAAGTTTGCGAAACAAACTTACTAATTTAATCATGTTTTTCTACCTGCTTTAATCTAAGATGTACAGAAGAGTTGTTATCTACGATCAGTATTCAACTAATTTCTTTAAACGTCAATTCATAAAATTCATTAATTGAGTTCATAAAAGTCATATTTGGAATATGATTTTGTAGGGAGTGCGATCGGTTTATCTGAAAATCAAGCAAATTCGGACATGGCAATGCCGTTTCCCTACCATAAAATAATCAATCTTCCTCGATTAAAAATGTAACCATCGCCCGATTATTTGTAGGGAAACGGCACGTGCAGTCTCCTCAATTTGGGTGATATCAATATATCAACTGGTGCTCAGAAACCGGGTTTTTTCCGAAATACTTCGTTACAGCCCACAGATTAAGTAAAAACCCGGTTTCTTTGGTTGTGATGCGTAAGTCCCGTTAATATTAACCACCACCACCGCCGCCACCACCGCCACCACCACCACCACCACCGCCGCCACCACCGCCACCACCGCCGCCACCGCCACTGTCATAGTTGCTACCACCGCCACCAAGGCCACCAACGCTACCAACGCTAACACTGCCGCCACCGCCAATGGAAAACCCCACAAATACCAACCAAAACACTACAAAAATTATGGGAAAGCCTTTTTTTTCCGAAGTAGATTGAGATTGGTTGCCAGTTTGTTGCCAACCAGGTTGAGGTATATTCAGAATAGGCTGGGGAAATGCGATTTGCACTTCTAATTCTTGTTCCGGTAGAACAGGCTGACTTGCCATAAATTCAAATGTTTTACCATCTACTTTGCGAGGAATGGCTGCCGTACCAAAATTCGTAAATGAGAGAACTTTACCTGACAAAGCTTCTGGTAATTGCACCCTAACCTTTGCAGCATTAATCGGGGCTTTGCGATCGGCTGCAATGGCTTTCCAATAAACTTGAGTATTCTCGCCATCTAGCTGCAATCCACCTACAACACGATATTTGATAACAAAAGTATGTGATTCTGGCGCTTTTAATTGATGTTGCCAACGAATCCACAGCTGATTGTTTTCATCAATCCCAGTTGTACTAGCAATGGTTTGATTGTTTTCGGCAACTGTAACATCTTTGATTTCATCGACTTTATCTAAAGGAATGTAGCGATATCGTTCAGTGTTGTAGTCGGCTGTGAATACATATTTTTGGGTTTCGGTGACTAACATATCTCCGTTGGTCTGAACGTCGATTAGGACGTTGATATTCTCCCAGTAAAATGGTAGTTGTTGGGCGGCTGCATGAGTGACTGTGACCAGAAATACGGTGAATAATGTGGTGATAAAATAAGTTATTTTTTTTAACTGCTGTTTGTTCATGAGATGATTCCTACTGAGTAGCTATTGATTGCTATTATTCAATAGATTTCTAGTAAGGTCAATTCATATAATTCATTGGTTTAGTTCATAAAAGTCATATTATGGTTTTGTCACAAAGATGGGACGTACGGTTGAAACCGCATCTACACAAAGTCCGAGATGAGACGGCGGTTGAAACCGCGTCTACACAAACAATGTCCGCCTCCGCGGACTAAAGACAATAAGATGGTTTTAACCGCCGATTCTTTAACCTGCGGAGGCAGGTTTTGTCTGTGTAGACGCGGTTTCAACCGCCGATTCTTCTTTCAACCGCCGATTCTGTATAGACGCGGTTTTAACCGCCGATTCTGTACAAACGCGGTTTCAAATGCCCGGTATCCTGACAATACTTAACAGGGTTAAAACTGTGCAGCCAAACACGGCTTCAAATGTATATCTGCGCGAGGGTTTGTAAGGGTAGGAATTCCAAACGCGGAGTTCTCCGTTGAAGCCGCGCGAGGCTAAAGTCAGGGAAACTTGACGGTAATTTTCTAAAGTTCGCAGCAGCAATTGACCGATTAAAATGCCTAAACTGTGCATTCCCCGCTTCCAAGTGCGGTAGCCGCAGCGGGAGTTTTGGGCTGTCCAAAGTTCGTCGGCGATCGCCAATAAGCTAAAAATAAAGCGGTACATTAGTAATAGCAGTTCTGTGACTAACTCTGGACAGCGTAATTGTCTCAGAATCTGCAATATTTCGGTAAATGGTACTGTCAACAGGATGAAGTACATACAGCTTGTGGATGCGAAGGCGCGGGCAAACAGCAAGCTCACTTGGTATATTCCAGTGCGACTCACATAGATATAAAAAGTGCCGATGCTAATTCCCCAACCTTGCCAAATATCCCACTGAATTTCCGGGATGCGATCGCCCGCAACCGCACCCATCGCCAAAGCAGGCAAACTCGTCAGCAAAAACATCAACGGTAGCGAGAGCAACCGCAGATAGAGTTTCGCCGCAATTCCCGCATAAACGACGATCCAGATTGTCAACCACAGGGCGATCGACAACTGCACCGCTGCATGGGAAACTAGAGACAGGATTAAAAGGGCGATCGCAAATGATAGTTTGTGAGAGGGCGGCAAACCGCGCAAGCGATTTGTATAAGCCAGACTATCAATTTGATGGTTCATTCCAAGGTTTTGCGATCGGAATTCTGCTGAGATTGCGATCGGCCTTTATACAACCCAATCACGTAGCCAATTACGCCAGCCCCCATCGCCGCTTGAGACGCAAACAGCAAACTTTCAATTTCGCCGCTCGCCGGTTCAAAGAAGTGATTGAACCAAGGTTCATACCCCGGTTGAATTTCGCTAATTGCTTTTTCAGCTTGGCCATCAGCGCCGCCGTATTCACCCCGCACAAATACCAGAGGAATAACAGCAAGAACAACCACAGCGCCAACCAATAACCAATTTTGTCGCGCGGTAGCTTGCTGATTTTTTGTAGGTTTTTGATTCACGACTTTATGACTCCTGTCTCAATAATTTCAAAGTTTCCAACTCTGGCTTTCCGTAGGAATGCAGCCAATTCCAGACTAATACAGTCAGCAATCCCTCACTAATCGCCAGGGGTACTTGAGTAATAGCAAAGATGCTAGCAAACTTGAGAAACGAAGCCATAAAACCGCCGCTTGCTGCGGGAAAAGCCAATGCTAATTGAATCGAAGTCATCACATAAGTCAGCAAATCTGCCAAAGCCGAAGCACAAAAAATTGCCGCCCGCTGACTACCAGTTCGCAACAGCAAATGATAGACAAAATACGCAGCAAAAGGGCCAACAATCGCCATCGAAAACATATTTGCTCCCAGGGTTGTCAAGCCGCCGTGGGCCAACAAAACCGCTTGAAAAAGCAGCACTAAAGCGCCGAGTACAGCCATCACCGAAGGGCCGAACAAAATCGCACCCAAACCAGTACCCGTCGGGTGAGAACAACTGCCCGTTACCGAAGGAATTTTTAAAGCAGAAAGCACAAAAGTAAACGCACCCGCCAAAGCTAACAGCAGTTTAAGTTCCGGGTGTTCTTTTGTAATCCGGGCGATCGATCGCAAACCAACTAGAAAAAAAGGTAACGCCACTATCCACCAAAACGCCGCCCATTGCACCGGCAAAAAACCTTCCGAAATGTGCATAGCTGCGGCGGGGGTTGCCGAACCGAGGACAATATAACAACTTAAGCCAGCCATCAATCCCAGGCTGACTAATTTCCGATTTCTGGCCTTCACGCTGAACCTCGCAGATGAAACTATGTAAACAAACACATCGGCGGGCATCCTGACTTAGAAAGCGACATGGCTTTCATTACAGTTGCGGGACAGCGCCGGACTTACACCGAACTTTCCCCGTTTCCTCTAATGGCTGCTCCCCATTAGAACCGAATGATTAGCTTAGTATAGGCGATCGGGCAACTCTCAGCCGATCTTTACAAAAATTATTTCAAATTAAGTGGCTTAGATTGTGTCCGACAGCTTCAAGTGTCCGAAGAGACAAACAATAAAAATGCCACCGAACACGATTTGATCTATCTTCTTCTTTTTGATTCTCTTCCTTCGCGTCTTCGCGGTTCGTTAAAATCTCAACCAAATTCCCAAAAAACACAAAACAAGTGAATGCTATAATATTAGTGAGTTTCGAGAAAAGCCGCCATGTTAGATTACAACTTTCCGAAGCACTGGCCCTCAGCCGACGAACTACCAGACTCAGATGAAACACCAGTGGATAACGAACTGCAAGAATTAATCCCAGGATTGCTAAAAGCAATATTGCTCATACTTTGGGGGGAACGCATGGACTGGTTTTTTGGTATAGATATGGGTCTTTACCATCACCCCGAAAAACCTCCGATTGTGCCAGATGCCTTCTTGAGTTTAGGGGTGCAACGGTTTTATGATGAAGAATTGCGTCCAAGTTATGTGGTGTGGGAGGAAAAGGTCATGCCCAGTTTTGTACTGGAAGTTGTTTCCCCGACTCCTCGCAAGGAATACACCGCCAAGTTGGAAGAATATCAAAGGTTAGGCGTACTTTATTACGTCATTTATTCTTCCCGCCGCCGACGTAAACCCCGTTTGGAAGTATATAAGTTAGTCAATGGTTCCTATGAGTTACAGCCAGAAAATCTAGTTTGGATGCCAGAGATTGGTTTGGGAATTGGCTGTGAAAGGGGCAATTATTCTGGGGTGACAAGGGAGTGGTTGTATTGGTACGATGCTGATGGAAAACGTTATTTGACTCCTGAAGAACAGGTGAAGGAATCAGCGCAACGTCTCCAACAGGAATCGCAACGCGCACAACAGGAATCTCAGCGCGCCGATCGCCTAGCTGAACGATTGCGAGAGTTAGGGATTGATCCTGATAATCTTACCTGATTTCCGAATATTTGGCATTTTGTAGGGGTAATCCCCCTGTGTTTGCCCCACTCTTTAGATTAAAATCAGCAATCAAAATCTGTCCCATCCCCGATGACAACTCACTGCTGATGCTAGTGGTGCTATAGCTGAGAGAGCAGCCTGTCATATTCTGTATGTGAACCCACCCAAAACCAAATGATTGTATCTTGATCTAGCTGTCCAACTGCTCGATAGTTTTTGCTAATCCGAGCAGAATAAATTGGTAATTCTGGATGCACTCTTTTGAAACGTAAGCTTGGATGACCAGGATCTTGTCTGAATTGGCGGTATGCTTCACAGATCTGATCCTGAACTTGCTTAGGTAGTCTCGCAAATGCTTTACGGAATTGAGTGGTAGTGCGTGACTTTACAATTTTTCCGGATCTAACTCTTGGGTTTTACCTGCACGATACTCAGCCATTGCCTCGGTGGCAAGCTTAGCAAGTAAATCTTGGGAATTTGCAAAAGTTGCATCCCATTTAACTTCATCTTCAAGTTCTTCTACAATCATTGCTGCGATCGTATCCTGCTGACTAGCTGGTAGGCTTTTCAAGCGGGCGATCGCCCGTTCCAGTAATTCGGTCATCGCTTCTGTTACTCCTATAAAAGAGATAATAATCATTATCGCTTAATTCTTCTGCGGGCACTTCGGATGACTCCCACCCTGCAAACAAATGTAAGCAATTTGACTTTGATCTAAATTCTTAGCATCGGCAAAATTAACTCCTTGGAATCGACCTGATTTACTACCGACAGGACTTTGAATAAATTGCTCCGAAGTCGCCTTCCCCAGAAACACAGTCCCTTGAAAATTCACTCCCGCTAAATTCGCGCCCCGAAAATCCACCGAACTTACGTCTGCATTCCGCAAATTAGCATCTTGTAACCGAGCATCTTTTAAATTCGCGTTAGCGAGTTTAGCGGAACTCAAATCGGCATTTTGTAAATTTGCACCGGATAAATCAGCACCAGATAAGTCAGCACCTTGCCATTCGGATTTAGACAAATTTGTGAAGGATAACTGAGTGCCTTGAGCCTTGACTTTGCCCAAACGCGCACTTGCCAAATTCGCTCCCGAAAAATTCGCGCTGCCGATATCTGCCCCGGTAAAGCTTGCATCTTTTAACATTGCTTGCTGCAAATTTGCCCCAATTAAAAGACTGTTGCTAAGATTAGCTCCATTCAAAATTCCGTTTGATAAATTAGCTTTGTTCAGGACAGCACGCACAAAAGTAGTGCGGTTCATTACAGCACTGTTCAAAGATGCTCCGGTTAAATTTGCTCCCTCAAAATTAGCTTCGCTTAAGTCAGAAATCCAATCGTCAAATGTACCCGGTCGCCTGTCTTCGCCAGTTCCATAAAAGCGAATTCCTTGCAAGCTGGCATTGGTTAAATTGGTTTTTCTGAGTTTAATTCCTGACAAGTCAACTTTGTCTAATACTAAAGTAAACTGACCTGGGCCGGCAGGACTTTGACTTAAATCTGTGCGGCTCAAATCCGCGCCGTTGAGCTGGCTGCTATACACTGTGAGAATTTTGCCGATCGCCCTTTGCACTGTTCTCTGACGGGTAGCCGCTAACTCACGTTCCGCAGTCTTCCCTCCGTAGCGCAGGGATTCCAGGTCATTGCTGAGAGCTTGGTTCAGCCGTTGCAAGTCAGGTAAAGCTTTCGGGCCGGTACTAACTAAAGCTTGCTGGATCGCGTCCAACATGACCTTGCTGTCTTCTTGCGCCAGCAAATCGGCTAACAGCGGTACGGCGCGGGAGTCTTCTACCGCGCCTAAAGCTAAAATTGCCGATCGCCTGCCCGATGTTCCGTTAGCCGAAGTCGGAGACAATTTATTCACTAAAGCCACAAATAATTCGTCATTCCGTTGCCGAGAATCCCGCATATTTGCTTGACTTTGAGTGTAAATCAGAGTGCCAACAAACAAACTTAAAATCAATCCCGCGCTGCCGATGGTAACTATTACTAAAGTTGTGCCTGGATGTTGGCGCATCCAATTCCACAAACTGGGATCTTCCTTCACCCCAGTTTCGGGAGTCAAAACCAAAGCTGCAATTTGGGCATCTTCCTGAGTCCATTCTTGACTTTTGACAGGATTGGCAGATTGTTCGTGTGATCGAGCATTGACAACCAAAGTATTCACAAGTCGATCGTGCCCCGACTGCCGTTTGTAGCGCAACGCAAAAGCCCCGTCTGCGAGGATTGCCAAGCCACTCAGCCCGCCTAAAATGATTAAATCAGGAAACGCGCCCGATAAGCGCCAAATGCCGTAGGCGACGCCCAGAGGCACTCCCCAGCGCCCCAAACTTTCACGAATTAGCACTCGCCGAAAACCCGGAGGAACACCCGACGCTGTGACAAGTTTGACCCCAAACCAGCGTTTCGGGAGAGTTTGACCGGTTCTGGCGAGCAAAAACAACTGCCACGCAGCTAAAACTGCCGGTGCTAGCAGTGCCCCCGACCAGAATAGATTAGTTAGGGGTGCAACTCTGGGGTTGCGATCGCGCACGGGGATAGCCAAAACACGGGCGACAGTTTCCGATGCTGCTGCTACCGAGGGATTGAGTGGCACGGTTTGAGCTTCTTTGTTAACCAATGCCCCGATACTGAAGGGAACCAGGGCGCTAGCTGCAATTAACGAAATTTCAACGGCCCAAGCGCCACACCGGCGAACCAGCAGTGGCATTTGCTGGGATTGTGTCTGCCAAGATGGATCGGGTTGATTAATATCACCGGGTGCGGTTGGGCTAGCCATATTTATAATTTCCTATTGTTAGTCGTTAGTTGGAGGAATCAGGAGCAATTGCCAATTTGTACGCTATGTAGATTAGCACTCCCAGAACGCCAAGAGTCATCAGCGCGGAAATTAGCTGTACGATGCTATTGAAGACAGTCAGGACAATTATCGCTCCGACGGCAAAGACTGCCACCTGCCCCGCTTTGGGGAGTCTTTGAAACTTGTCCAGAGATTGATTGTAGAAGGTTCCGACGGCTTGATAGCTGTCTGGATTTTGTTGGATGAGAGGCGATCGCTCTAGTTTAGCTTTTAGTGATCCGATCGCCTGCTGCCAATTGAAGTTATTTTGAGGATTCATAAAAAAAATTGGAGTTAGTTTAGCTGTACATTAATCATTTTAGGACGGTCACATTAATAAGAGTCACATTAGCGTGTTCGGAACCCCTAATTATCTTCTACTGTCAAAGAAGTAGAACCGAAGCCATTATGTTCCGATAAATTTCGGATAAATAAGGATAAAAATGAAGATATGCTATCCCTGCGATCGCCCCAGACTACGCTTTGGCTCGATCGTAACCCTAGCCTTAGCAATGA
Organism: Microcoleus sp. A6-C6; assembly: GCF_036705955.1. NCBI lineage: Bacteria > Bacillati > Cyanobacteriota > Cyanophyceae > Oscillatoriales > Microcoleaceae > Microcoleus > Microcoleus sp. A6-C6. The sequence continues at coordinate 13,500 of NZ_JAUBVR010000014.1, forward strand.
TTTTAGCGGATGCCGGAGCTATTCGGAGCCAACCGCTGCAAATTGCTCCAGGATTTCCCGAACCGCTGAGAGTTTCGGGAGTCTCCGGCGGCCCGAACAATAGCGGCGACTGCGGTTTTGTAGCCCAAGGCCCAAACCACGTCATCGAAGTAACCCAGGATTTACCTTACTGGAAAATTGCAGTACAAACTGCGGGAGCTCCGACTTTGATGATTCAGGGGCCGAGGGGTCGTTTCTGCGTGCTACCGGCGAATGCTGCTGCGGGGAATGTAGAATTTTCCGGTTATGGGGACAAGGGAACTTATGTGATTTTTGTGGGCGATCGATCGCAAGCTCAACACCCTTATTCTCTCTCAATTTCCCAAAAACGAAATTAAAAATCCAACGAGATTAGGGCGTTTGCTGTTAGAAAATTGGGGATATGCGATCAATTTTGTATTTGCTCTCTAACCCATTTCCGAAACAATCGGAGAGTTTGACTTGTCCCCGCTGTTTGACTTTGTTCGCAATATTGAGAAATAGCTCCAATAATTGGCAGATTGGGAAATATCGGACTAAATTCCGATTCAACATATTTCCCATCTTCAAGCACATTAATCTGAAGCCTTTTATTTTCATAGCGCCAAATTTCAGGAACTCCCAAAGCCTCGTAAGCATCCAATTGAGTTTTAGAAGTTAAATCGACTTCAATTGCTAAATCCGGCGCAGGATCGATAGTTAAGTCGATGCGCTTTTTGCCAATCATTAAAGCGTAATTTTGAATATAAAAAGATTTATCAGGTTCAATTCCTTGTAACATACTTTTTCGCTTAAAAGTCGTCGAACCAAATGGTTCAAAGTCAATTTCAAGTTCTTCGATTAGTATTCTGACCATATCGCCAATGATCTCTTTATTAAATTCATGTTCTGGGAGTGGCATCCTAATCTCCAAAGTTCCTTGACTGTAAGTTATTCTAGAGCCACGGTGTTCTCCCAACTCCTCTAAAATCGCTTCAAATTCCTGCCAATTGACATCATGTAACAGCAGTCTATGTCCTGGTGGTACACTGATTTGTCTTAATTGCAGCGTTACCATTTCAACCTCCGATTTATGTAAGTTTATTATAACTTGTGGATTATTTTTAAGTTTCGGGTGCGCAATACCTCTGCGGTTCGTAGTCAGGACTTCAGTCCTCTGCGGTTCGTAGTCAGGACTTCAGTCCTCTAATTTTGGATGAAGAAGGACTAAAGTCCTCACTACAAACAAAAATCAATTCATCTACTTAGTCAACGATTTTTTGCTGCTTGTAAAGTTCCTTAAACTTGCGCTGCTGCTCGTTGTGGTCTACGATCGGATCGGGATAATGAAGCAGTCGGCGTTCTAAAGGCGAAATATTTCCTGTTAGCAAAAGTTTAGTGTCTACTCGGCGCAATTCTGGAACCCACTGCCGAATATATTCCCCTTCCTGGTCAAATTTCTGAGCTTGACTGGCGGGATTAAATATTCGCAAAGGTTTCGGGTCCATGCCGCTCGATGCACTCCACTGCCAGCCGCCATTATTAGCAGAAAGGTCGCCATCAATCAAATTTTGCATGAAGTATTTTTCACCCCACTGCCAGTTAATGATTAAATCTTTGGTGAGGAAACTAGCGACTATCATGCGACAGCGATTGTGCATCCAACCAGTCTGATTTAACTGCCGCATTGCCGCATCGATAATTGGATAGCCAGTTTTGCCCCTACACCAAGCTTGAAACAGCTTTTCATCGTTTTCCCAAGGAAAGTCTTTGAATGCTTTACGATACGGCCCGTCTGCTAATTCTGGGAAGTTATACATGGCGTGTTGGTAAAATTCTCGCCACGCTATTTCCTGTTGCCAAGTGCTGATGCTTTTGCAGGCTTCTTCGCTGCGGCAAGTTTCCATTACTATCTGGGTAGCTTGCCAAACAGTACGGATGCCAATTGCACCAAATTTGAGGGCGGCGCTGAGTTCGGATGTGCCACTAATTGCGGGGAAATTGCGCTGTTCTTGATATTGGTAAATTGCCCGATCGCAAAAATCTTCCAACTTGGCTCGCGCCGCATCTTCTCCGGGTTCTATTAACAGCGAATTTTCCCAAATAAATCCCAAACTAGATGGCGTTGGCAGTGTTTCAATTGCTCCTGCTTGGTTAGCAATTTCTTGTTCTTCTGCGGTTAATCCAGTCATTAATTCCAGATCAGTTATCGGCAGTGTCTCTACAGGTTGGGCTTTCGGTTTGCTGTTCCATTTTTTCCAAAATGGTGTATAAACTGTGTAGGGATTCCCTGTGCCGGTGCGAATTTCGTCCGGGGCGTGCAGGAGTTGATCCCAGAAATTTTGAACTTGAATTCCGGCTTGTTCGAGGGCATTTGATACGGACTGATCGCGCTTTTTTGCATAGGGTTCTACATCCCAGTTCCAAAATACTGCTTTAGCATTAATCGCTGTTGCTAATTTCGGTATTCCTAGAATCGGATCATCTTGAATTATCAGTAATTGACTGCCTGCTTCGCTGTAACGCGAGGAGAGTTTTTGTAAGCAGCCGATCATGTATGTGACTCTGGCTGGTGCTACGTCATCGCGATCGAGAATATTGCGATCCAGACAAAAAACTCCAACTATTTTCGGGCTTTGCTGGCGCGCTGCGGCTAGTCCGATGTTGTCAGAAATACGCAAGTCGCGGCGGTGCCAAAATAAAATTAAATCAGACATTTTTTTATATTTTAACTTTATACAGTTCCCCGTAGGGTGCGCACTGCGCACCTTACTACTATACAATAAGTAGGGTGCGCCGAAGAGCACCTTACAGATAGATTATCTGCGTCTAGGACGGTCTGCTTCAAGTCAGAAAAGGACGCGCCAAGAAAAAGCTAGAAATAGATTTCGCATCAATTGGTTCGCCAGCTAAGATCGCTTTTTCTAATTCTTCTGGAGTGAATAAAACTGTCTCCATGTCTTCATCATCGTCTTGCGCTGGTGGCTTTTCCAATTTGACCAAATCTTGTGCTAAAAAAGCATAAATGATTTCATCGGAATAACCGGGGGCGAGCATAAATTTGCCTAATTCCCGCCATTTTCCGGCGCGATATCCGGTTTCTTCTTCGATTTCGCGTTTGATAGTTTCGGCGGGGCTTTCAGTGCTTTCGACAGTACCTGCGGGAAATTCTAAAATCCGTCCTTTGGCTGCGAAGCGGTATTGTCGCACCAAGACGAGTTTACCTTCGGGGGTGACGGGAACTGCAAGTGCTCCGCCGGGGTGGCGAATACATTCCCAGTCGCCTTCGGAACCGTTGGGAAGGCGGAGGCTAGCTACGTCAAAGTTGAATTTACGCCCTTGGTAAAACAGGCGCTGTTTGAGGAGTTGGGGTAGTTCTTGACCGATCGACATAAGCGATAAGTGAATAATGTTTGATTGCACCGATTTAAAACATCATAGGCGATCGCAGCCCGGAATTTTGCTCAATTTCTACACTTTCATTTTTTCCACTCCTGAACAGTTTACCGTTTGCAGGAGTTGTGCGATCGTACTTTTCGTCACTGGATGCACCCAATCCGGCGCAATTTCGGCTAAAGGTACTAATACAAAAGCTCTTTCGGTCATCCGGGGATGAGGTAAAGTCAGTGTCGGAGTGTCTAGGATTAAATCATCATACAGCAGCAAATCTAGGTCGAGGGTTCTCGGCCCCCATTTTTCGCGGCGAATCCGATTAAATTTTATTTCAATTTCTAATAAAGTTGCTAGCAATTGTTCGGGTTCTAGTGCAACTTCTAGGATGGCACAGGCATTAATATAATCGGGTTGTGGCGGCCCGACGGGGGCGGTTTGATACCAACTAGAATAAGAATTTACTGTGATTTCTGGAGTATTGTTGAGAGTTGCGATCGCACTTTTGAGTGTGGCGAGGGAGTCGCCTAAGTTGCTACCGAGGGCGATCGCGCATTTTGTTAGTTTCATTGCAGGAAGAAGGAAGTTCGGCAGCGGATTTTTTAACGGATTTAACGGATTGACTTCAGGGGGAAAACCCGACTCTACAAAATATTATCAGTCCTGGACGCAGGCGCAGTCAGAAACCTGGTTTTTTTACGAAAAGACGTGTTTGCAGCCCGCAGATTCAGTAAAAACCAGGTTTCTTTAGTCTTAATGCGTCGTCAGTCCTGAGTTTTTTAATCACAGCTTAATCGGCTGTTAAATTTTGTTTATTATCATTGACAAGTATTAGCATTGAGTTTGAAAAAGAATGAGTTTGCATCGGCGCTTATGTTCAACCTTTATTTTAGCAACGGTCTTTTTGGCCGCAAGTATATCAGTATCTTTAGCAGAAACTAAGGAAAGCTATATTACCTTAGATTCGGACGGTAGTCAATCTTTTGCGAGTTTGGTGCAGCAGGCGGAAGATTTGGCCACATTGTCGATCGCCCGCGAGTTTCAAGAAAATCCAGGATTAACAGAAGTTACGGTGATAGTTACAGCCGATCGCAGCCGGCAAAGAGTTCCGGTTTTGCGATCGAGAGTATCCCGCAGCCAGTGGCAGAAAGATGCGAGTATCGAACGGTGGACGAGATATTTTGCAGATGCTAAATTGCTGCTGGGATTCATAGATCCCAATATTTCGCCCGCAAATTCCGGGCCTTCGCAAAGGATTAATGTACCAGCGCCTAGTCGATCGGCATCCCGACAAAACGATCCGGCTTTTCGAGATGATTGAGATTGTGTTTGGTCGATTACCATAATAAAAATGGTTCGTAGTGCGGACTTCAGTCCGCAATAGGTCACGGACTAAAGTCCGCACTACGAACGTTTTTATTTAACGTGTTTTTAACCAAAATATTCCCCTACTTTAATTAACCAGAAGTTTAACTATCCTTAATTTAATAGTAGTAAATTTCTATAAAGACTCGTCTGACTAGGGATGTTGGGATCAAAAGGAATTTATGTCTAAAATAACTCGCCGACAACTGCTAATTTTCTTCGGCAGCAGTGCAGCTACCACTGTGCTTGCTCCTAAGCTAACTCAAACACTGTTCGGCATCAATTCCAGCGATGCCGTTGCTGTACTTCCAACATCTTTCACTCCTCTAAGACTTCCCCACCCGCTGCCAATTTATCGAGAAATGTCGAGTTTCATGCCGACTGCGCCGGGGGGAATCGGCACTGTGATGAGTGCGTCAGGGGATACGAAATTAACCAGTTACAGCGTGGTTGACGATGTGGTTGTGCCGCCGGAATACGAACGTTATGTAATTCTCCGCTGGGGCGATCGAGTTTTCCCCGATTCTGCCGACTATTTTGGCTACAACAACGATTACACGGGCTTCGTAGGCCTGCGCGGCAGCAATGACGACGGCTATCTGTGGGTAAACCACGAATACATATCTTTCCCGATGTCGAAAGTTGCGCCCGAAGCCCCGTCAGATGTGGCATCTTTTCCAGCGAGCGATCGCGCCGTCCTCGGTCTAGACTTATCTGTAAAAAATCGCGATACCCTCGGCGAATTCCTGTACAATCTCGGTGGTTCGATCGTCCGCATCACCAAACAAGCTGACGGACGCTTTCAGGCGATCGCCCGCGACCCCCTCAACCGACGCATTCACGGACTTTCCGGCCTCGGAATCAACAGCCAGCGTTCAGATAAATACAAAGATGTCACCCGATGGGGAACCAGACAAGGCGACAATAACTATCTCACAGGTACAGGCCCCGCAGCCACCCAAGTCTTCGCAGCAGTCAACAGCGACGGACTCGGCAACCGCATCATCGGCACAGCATACAACTGTTCCGGCGGCACCACCCCGTGGGGCACAATCCTCTCCGCCGAAGAAAATTTCCAAGGTAGCGAACTATTCTTCGTGGGAGTTCAGGAAAACATCAAACCCAACGGCGGCCAAACCGGCTATCCCAAGGGTACTACCGGCGAAGAATTCGGCTTAGTGGGCGAAAAATACGGCTGGATGGTAGAAGTCGATCCCCAAGATCCCAACTTCCGCCCCCGCAAACACACAGCTTTAGGCCGTTTCCGCCACGAAAACGTCGCTATTCGCGCCGAAGCGGGACGCAAGTTAGTAGTGTACATGGGGGACGATCGGCGCGGCGGACACACCTGGAAATTTGTCAGCAACGGTACTGTCACAAATCCCGCAGATAAAACCAACAGCAAATTATTGGAAGACGGCGTTTTGTACGTCGCCCAATACAATCGCAACGGTGCGGGAAGATGGCTACCACTGACAATCAATAGCCAAACCAATCCAGTGAGTCCCCAAAAAGTTGCCGAGGCGGAATTAGCAAGTTTTGGCAAAGCTCAAAGAGATGGCAATACTCGCTTGCCAAAACGCAGCGGAATTGCAAGTCAAACCGAAGATGGCGGTTCTTTTGTAGTAGATACAACTAATGAAGCAACAGCACTTCCCGGCTACAGAAATAAAACTCTTGCTAATTTCTACAGCAGCCAAGGTGCGGTTTTAGTTGATGCTTTCTTAGCTGCTAATTTGATTGGTGGTACTCCGACGGCGCGGCCGGAAGATTTGGAAGTTAATCCTACTACGAAGGAAGTTTTTATTGCATATACTGACGGCGCACCGGGAAGCGATGGCTATCCAGATTCTCGCATTTTTACTGTTGCTAAATACGGTAGCGCACTCAATAGCACCCAGCAGTCGGGAGGACTTTACAAAATAATTGAAGATAGTGCCGATGGTGCTGGTTTGACTTTCCGCTGGCAGCGTTTAGCCCAAGGTGGAGAAGCTGGTACAGTAGCTGGGGCGGGATTTGCGAGTGTGGACAACTTGGCTTTTGACCCTCAAGGCAATATTTGGGGTGTGACTGATATGTCTACTTCTACGCACAACGGTTTTGATGTGGGTGCTGTTGGTAAGCCAAGTGCGATCGACCACACGAAGACTGGAAATGTCTCGGATTTTACGGGTGTTTTCGGCAACAATTGGCTGTTTTATATTCCGACTTCCGGGCCGAATGCGGGAACTGTAGTTCCGTTTGCTCACGGCCCGAACCGCTGCGAAATGACGGGGCCGACTTTTGTTGGAGATACGCTGTTGCTTGCGGTGCAGCATCCGGGGGAAGATTGTCCGATCGATGATGGTACTGTGTTGCGCCGTCAAATTGAAATGTTGGATTTAAACGGTGCTGTTTTTAATCAAACTCGGACTGTTTCTCGTGGTAGTTTGTGGCCGAGCAATATCTCGAATGATTCGCGCCGATCGCCGATGCCGTCGGTGATTGGGATTCGTCGGGTGCGAACAAATCCCACCGGCCAGTTTGTCTAGAGTTATCCGCTGCTTATTGTAGGCGAGTATCTGTAGGGACACGGCATTGCCGTGTCCTTACTTTTTCAGTTTGTTGCATCATTGATTTTAATCTTATAGCAGTTCTCAAGTGAGTTTGCCCCCGTGCGCGATTGCTTTCTTGCCAATTGCCAATTACTAATTACCAATTATCATAGATCCCTCACCTAAACGAGAAAAATTATATCCGTATTTTCACTGATAAATATGACTATTATGACTGCAAGTAATGAAAAATAAGACATTAAATTTTACATCAGAAGTTGGGATTAGAGCTAAGCTAGAGCTAATAGAACAAATTAGCCCATATCAAAAAAATGCTTTATTCACTTTTGCCCAAGTCTCAACTCAAAGTTCGAGTTTTAAAACAGTTAGCAGCCGCCATTTCGGCATCTTTAGCCCTCAGTGTAATAACCAGTTTGAAACCCTCGCCGGTATTAGCTGCTGGCGATATCCCCCCTGCAAATCACTCCTCGACTCAGCTAGCAGCAAAACCTGATTCTAGCTTGCAGTTAGGGCAGTTGCGCACCACTGTTCCGGTGCAGACAATGCAGCTCGATGCGGGTGGATTTATCCCGATCGCGATCGGCAGTATGATAGTCATTCTAGTGCTACCGCTATTTTTTGGTGGATTAGTCGTAATTGGCGATCGGGAAGTTGGCATTGTCAGTAAAAAGTTTAGCTTCAACGGCAAATCTTTGCCCCCAGGAGATTTAATTGCCTTAAACGGTGAAGCTGGATATCAAGCTGATACATTACCCCCCGGTTGGCACTGGGGTTATTGGCCTTTGCAATACAACGTCCGCAAAGAATCTTTAACAATAGTTCCCCAAGGCGAAATTGGCTTAGTTATCGCAGCAGGCGGCGAGTCGAATCCGCCACAGCGCATCCTCGGAAAAATCACAGAATGCGACAATTTTCAAGATGCTCGCAAATTCCTCAAAGAAGGCGGCGAAAAAGGTCGGCAACTCGGCATCTTGACGGGCGGCAGCTATCGAATTAACACGGCATTATTTACCGTAATCACAGCAGGAAATGCTACAAAACACGGCATGACAGCCGAACAGTTGAAGCTGTACACAATCGCCCCCGACAAAGTAGGAATTGTCACAACTTATGACGGCGTTCCGATTCAAGATGGCGAAATTGCCGGCCCAATTATTCCCAATCACGACAACTTCCAAAACGCGCAAAAATTTATCACCGCCGGCGGGCGGCGCGGTTTGCAGGAACAGGTTCTGCTGTCCGGTTCGTGGAACTTGAACCCTTGGTTTGTCGGGGTTGACCAGGTGGCAATGACTGAAATCCCGATCGGCTATGTCGGCGCCGTGATTTCCTATGTCGGCAAAACCTCAGAAGATGTCAGCGGCGCAGCTTTCACCCACGGCAACTTAGTAAATGTGGGCAACAAAGGCGTATGGGTGACACCTCTTTATCCAGGCAAACATCCGCTAAATACTCGCATTTTGAAAGTAGAATTAGTGCCGACTACAAACATTGTATTGAACTGGTCTGGTAAAACAGAACGGCACAGTTACGACTCTAAACTTTCATCTTTAACCGTGCGTTCTCAAGACGGTTTTGCCTTCGATTTAGAAGTAGCTCAAATCATTCACGTTGGAGCTTTGGATGCTCCGAAAGTTATCTCTCGCGTCGGTTCGATGCAGAATTTAGTAGACCACGTTTTGCAGCCGACAATCGGCAATTACTTCCGCAACTCGGCTCAAGCTTATTCTGTATTAGATTTTCTTTCAGCCAGAAGCGGCAGACAAGCGGAAGCCGCCGAGTATATCAAAGCAGCTTTGCGTACCTACGACGTGCAAGCAATTGATACTTTAATCGGGGATATTTTGCCACCCGCAGAGTTGATGCAAACTCAAACGGATCGCAAAATTGCTGAGGAACAATGTAAGACTTATGAGGTGCAGCAAATAGCACAAACTCAGCGGCAACAATTGGTAAGAGAAACAGCGCTGGCTGAGATTCAACAAGAGATGGTAAAATCCGAACAAGGCGTGAAGATTTCTGAGTTAAAAGCGAATTCTCAGGTCAAACAAGCTCAAGGCGAAGCTGAGTCGATTCGGGTGAAGGGAAATGCTCAAGCTGAAGCTTATCGCGCGGGTGTTGTAGCTTTGGGCGGTTCCGGTTATACGGCTTTGCAGTTAATGCAAATTATCGGCGATAGTCATGTGCGAGTTGTACCAGATGTTGCGGTTAGCGGTAACGGTAGCGGCGGCGGTTTGGTTGACGGTTTGCTGGGAATGATGATGTGGAATCAAACGAGCAAAAATGGAGATAATGGCGGGGAATTGCCTGTAGTTACTTTGGAAAAATCGCAGCCTGCTGTGTTGGAACCTGTGGCCAAGTTACCCGTAGCAAAGGTGAATTCAACCAAGTCACCAGAAGACCGGGCGGTTGAAACCGCGTCTATACAAACAAAACCCGCCGACGCGGGTTGAAGAGTGAGCGGTTAAAATTCCGTTATTTTCTTTTAGTCCGCGCAGGCGGACTTTGTTTGTGTAGGCGCAGGCGGACTTTGTTTGTGTAGGCGCGAATTCTATTCGCCGTAAATTCTATGTTTGTGTAGACTATGTTTGTGTAGACGCTAATTCTATTCGTTGGGAATCCTTGGATGCTGGATGTAGCGGAAAGAATGCAGCCGGCGAGACACAGAAAAACTCAGCAAGTTTTTGTATGTGTTCCGTTGTAAGTTGACGCTTTTCACGCAGAATATCAGAGACAATAGACTCAGTTTTAAAAATAGGAACGAGGTCTTTTTGTCGGAGATCAAATTCTACTATCAAAGCTTTTAACAGTTCTATCCCGTAAATGTCAGGAATAGGTTCTAAAGTTTGCTCGTATTCATAAACCAGGGTTCCGAGTACGTTTAGATAATCGCGTTCGTCGGGAGTTAGTTCGCCTTTGTCTAATAGAGAGTCAATGGTTTCTTGAGTTGCGATTAATTCTGACTCCGCAGTGATGGGTCGCGGGGGAAACGCTGTGAGCAATTCTATATAGGCAAGAGAGTTGTTCATAAGATTATTCACTATTAATAGAAGATAACATTATCATTCATACCACGGGTCTTTTTTCCATTTATCTTCGTCATATTCTTCATGGGTAAGTACAGCTCTAATAAAGATTTTTTTAGGTTTAAATTCATAATCTATGAAGGTAATCAGTCTGTAGTTATTACCTCTGATGTTAAAGACAGTAAAGTTACCCACTCTATCTGCTGAGGAAAAAACTGCTTTTACTTCAGCTAGGTTTGACCACTGGGCTGTTGTCGCTAGTTTGTACCAAGACCGCAGACTTGTTTCCGCGTCAGGATACTTTTCCCAGAATTTTCTGAGTGCAGATTGGGAGATAACGTGCATATATTGCCTCGATAAAAATTTTGAAAAATAATACGTTCTTTCATGATCGATTGTTTTTCCTAAAGGCTACTCGATCATCTTAGCAAATTGCGAAGTTGATTGTCAACTGCGAATCAATCTCTTTCTCCGATCGCGCAAATCGCAGTACAATCGATCGCAATATTGCATATGAGGAATCCCCATGTCAGACCAGTTTTCGACCGAAATTAGCGATCGCATCTGCACTCACATGAACGAAGACCACGCTAGCGCCGTAGTCCTGTACGCTCAAGCCTACGGCGACAAGCCAGAGGCGACATCCGCTCAAATGCTCGCGATTGATGCCAACGGCATGGATTTAACCGCTCAAATCAATGACGAAACAGTGCCAGTCAGAGTAAAGTTCGATCGCACTTTAGCAGATGCCGAAGATGCCCACCACATTCTGATTGATATGCTAAAACAAGCCAGAAAAGCCGCAAAATAGCCAACCCTGCACAATTCTGTTATAATTTCAAGGTTCGTAGTACGGACTTTAGTCCGATTAAATCGTTGACAAGGACTAAAGTCCTGACTACAAACCTTTAGTCCGGTTAAATCGTTGAAAAAGACTAAAATCGTGACTACAAACAAAATATTTAATAAACTTTAATTTACATCTAAAATCTCAAATCAAATGACAGAAACTTACCCCCATTCCAGAGAATTAGATGCCATCAACGGCGCTCAAAAAAACCCTTTTGAGGCACTCATTAAGCGACTAGATTTGATGATTCGCGCCCGCTATTCGCTGCTGTACATTGTCGGCGCAGAAGAGGAACCAGTCGAAGCTGTAATCGCCCAAGTAGCGCTGCAAGTAACACCCGCGCGCCGAGTATTATTCTGGGATATGGTGCGCGGCTGGGAAGATAACGGTTCTGGAAAAGGTTCGGTAATGGCGGCGCTCGATCGCATCAGCAAAACTGCTGTCGAAGAATATACCATATTTGTACTGCGGGATCTGCACCCAATTTTGAGAGCTCCGTACACCGACAAAAATGCCCCAGTAGTCCGGGAATTGCGCAATTTAACCAGGGAATTGAAGCGCAGCAAAAAAACTATCGTCCTCACTTCTCACACGCTAGAATTGCCAGAAGAATTGAAAGAAGAAGTAACAGTAATTGATTTCCCCTTGCCGAACATCCAAGAAATCAATCATTTAATTTCCCATGTCGTGGAAAAGCCGGAACAGTTGCAAGTTGGTGGCTTAGCAAAGGAACAATTAGTTAAAGCTTGTCAAGGTTTGAGCCGCGCTCGAATTGGGCGCGTTTTAGCTAAAGCTTTGGCTGCAAAACAGCAAATTAACGAGTCGGATATTGACGGAGTTTTGGAAGAGAAACAACAAGCAATTCGCCAAACTGGAATTTTAGAGTTTTGCAACTATAGAGAATCCCTGAAAAATGTGGGCGGATTGGAGAATTTGAAGCAGTGGGTAAAGATGCGGCAAGATGCTTTTACTGACGAAGCCCGTCGCTACGGTATACCCAATCCTAAAGGCGTTTTGTTAGTAGGAATTCAAGGAACGGGCAAATCTTTGTCGGCGAAAACTATTGCTTCTGAATGGCGTTTGCCGCTGCTGCGTTTGGATACTGGCAGATTGTTCGGCGGCGTGGTCGGGGAAAGCGAAAGCCGCGTTCGACAAATGATACAATTGGCAGAGGCGATCGCCCCTTGCGTCTTGTGGATAGATGAAATAGATAAAGCCTTCGGCAACATTATCAGCGGCGGTGACGGCGATTCGGGAACTTCGCGCCGCGTATTCGGCAGTTTGATCACTTGGATGCAGGAAAAAACCAGCCCGGTGTTTATCGTCGCAACTGCAAATAACGTGCGGATTTTGCCGGCGGAGTTGCTGAGAAAAGGCAGGTTTGATGAGATTTTCTTTTTGAATTTGCCCTCGGAATCAGAAAGGCAAGATATTTTTAAAGTGCATTTGCAGCGTTTGCGGCCGACTAGATTGCGCGATTTTGATTTGGAGGTTTTGGCGAAGTCTGCTGAGAATTTTAGCGGTGCGGAAATTGAGCAAGTTGTGATTGATGGATTGTACCGCGCTTTTGGCACTTTTGTGAACGGACAGCGCCGAGATTTGACGACGGAGGATGTTTTGAGGTCGATCGAGGATACTGTACCTTTAGCTGCGATCGCGCGATCGCAAATTGAAGATTTGAAGCGGTGGGCGGCCGAAGCAGGGGCGAGAACAGCTTCTAATGATACTCGATTGATTGATGAATTGAAGCGCTACAGTCGGCCCCTGGGAGGAGATGCGATCGACAATTAACCAAATTTCGGTTCGCAGTCAGGAATCCAAGTCCCTAATTCTAAGGACTGAATTTTTCACTACGAACCCAGCCTAAAAATATCTGCAAAAATCGCATTTTCTCCAACCATTCTACTCGCAGCCGGCGAATCGTAAACCACTAACAACGAATTCTCCTCCCCCAAATAGGGAAACAAACTCAACCCCTCAGCATTGTCCGTACCAACATTAAAAGGCAAGTCAAACAATACCTCCAAATTTCCCCCATCTTGCCCAGTAATACTGTCGCCCGTTAGCGAAGCCCTCGAAGAGGATCGCCCTAAAATTCCCCTCAACCGAAAAACCCTCATCGCCCCCGATAAAGTCATCGTCGGCCCGGCTAAAACAATTAAATCTTCCCCATTAAAACACAATTCTCGCACACCCAAACCGTTCAAATCGACAAAATGTTTTTTGTACAATTTCCCTGCTTCCCCAATTTCCTTAAGCCTTAAAACTCCCGGTTCTGTCTCTTCAACTTCTATTTCTAAAATTATCGCCCAACCCCGCAGCACAGGCCCCCGCAAACCGAGAAAAATGCTCTCCCCCCGCACCGCAAAACCCTCAATATCGAAACCATTTTCTTTGCTCGGAATTGGCACAGAAAAATACAAGCCGAGATGGCTGTCATCTTGGAGCGCATCTGTTAGTATATTGCCCGTTTCTGTCCGCTGAAGGCATCCCGCTGTCAATTGAATTTTGGGATTTTCAGGATGGGAAATTGACTTGTACAAAATCCCATCTTTCACTGGGACTTTTGCTAGCAAATAGCGATTGACATCTGTCTCAATTGTTGCTAATCTTTCGAGATCGTCTGCGGAATCTTTACCTTTAGGTTTTTTGCGTTTTGTGCTGTGAGAACCGACCAACCAAAGGCAATTGCTGCTGAAATCAATTCCTTCAATATCGATTTCGTCGTCGTCCGATAAATCGATAAAATCCCCGATCGCAAATTTTTGATGTTCTCCAAAAACATGAGGCGATACAGGCGACAAACATTCGAGCGAAGTCGTTTCATCAGAACCCAGCCACAAATGACCGTCGGGAGTGAAAGCCACAGCCGATAAGTTTGTAATAATATCGCTCGCTTCGCTGTTGAATTGCAGCAGCAGGCGACCGAGCAAAAAGGATTCTGGCATAATTATTAGCACCAAAACTATTCTTAGGGTAAGTAATTATAGCTAAAATTGCTTGAAACTGATATCTTGCCACAGGTGCAATAGTCCGCCAGGGAATTAATTCCCCGTCTCAAAGGTAAAGTCGGTTTGAACGGACTGAAAACTTATAGTTAAAACTAAAATAAATATAATGTTCTGTCCTGAGAGAGATGACTTCCGCTTTTTCGACAGGGATTTTTAACTTCCAGCAGCCCCGCAGCCACAACCGCAGCCGGCGGTGACTATTCAGCAAACCGAACCTCTACAGACGGATAACACCCTAATTGAAGCATTAACATTTCAGTTACATTTCGTTACTATAAGGAAACAGAGAAAAAAACTTCTCGCCCATAATATCAGAGGTCGTCATATATGAATAGTACATTTCGCGTCGGCAACCTGTTTGGAATTCCCTTTTATGTCAACGCATCTTGGTTTTTAGTTCTGGGTTTAGTAACTTGGCAATACGGCGGCGCACTAGCTGGCCTGTTTCCCACATTAGGCCCTGTAGCGCCGTGGTTGCTAGGATTATTTTCAGCCTTACTATTATTTGCTTCCGTCTTAGCCCACGAATTAGGACACAGTTGGGTAGCCATCAAACAGGGAATTGGCGTGAAATCAATTTCGCTATTTCTGTTTGGCGGACTGGCTAATTTGGAAAGAGAATCGAAAACGCCAGCCGAAGCATTTTGGGTAGCGATTGCAGGCCCGTTGGTTAGCTTATTTTTGTCCGGTTTGTTAACAGTTATCGGCGTTGGTGCAGCCCTCACAGGCCCCGCAGCAGCCATCGTCGGACTTTTAGCTTCGATCAACTTAGCTTTAGCCTTATTTAACTTAATTCCCGGTTTGCCCCTCGATGGTGGTAACATCCTCAAAGCGATCGTCTGGAAAATTACTGGCAACCCTTATAAAGGCGTAATCTTTGCTAGCCGCGTCGGTCAAATAATTGGTTGGATCGCTATTGCTACAGGCATCTTCGGCAATATTTGGAATTTAGTAATCGGTTGGTTCTTGCTGCAAAATGCTGGTCAATCTGCACAATATGCCACAGTCCAAAATGAACTCGCAGGGCTGACAGCCGCCGATGCTTTGACTACCGAAAGCCCGATCGTCCCAGAAAACTTATCGCTCAGAGAATTTGCCAACAACTACGTGATTGGTAGCACTCACACATGGCGCCGGTTCTTAGTTACCGATGATGCGGGACAATTGGTAGGTGCGATCGATCTTGACGACATCAAAACCATCCCCACCGGTACCTGGCCCCAAGTTTTGGTTAAAGAGCTCGTGAAGCCGATCGAATTTACCACCACAGTCAAACCAGAATTATCCCTCCTCGAAGTCGTCACCCTTCTGGAAACACTCAAAGTCCAAGAGCTCCCCGTGATTCGCGAAAACGGAGTTCTCGTGGGACTTGTAGAAAAAGCAGAAATTGCCCGCCTGCTACAAAAACGAGCTCAAGCAGACCCTGCTTGATACCCTCAGATACTTGACAAATAATAGTTAACCCCCTCGATTGCTCTTACCAAAAGGGCGATCGGGGGGGTTAACTCTAGCTTCACAAAATTCAACTCAAACCTTAAATTATTAGCTACAAATCAATAATGATAATTATAAGACAATAGGGTTCACTTAACATATTTATGCCCCGGAGATCCCCCTAAATCCCCCTTAAAAAGGGGGACTTTGAGAGGTTTCTTGTCCCCCCCCTTTTTAAGGGGGGTTAGGGGGGATCGTCTTAAGTGAACCGTATTGAATTATAATAGTCTTTTAATCAACTGAGCGAGGACGTATGCCATCTCAGGACTTTTTCTCTCAATCCGAAACACTACGGTTCACTTAAGATTGTCCGAAGAGAGGAACGAAGCAAACAAGAGTATTTATTTTTCATAATTTTTTACCGCCTAGATCGTCTTAAGTGAACCGTATTGTATTATATCATGTTTTGTCGATTACTATAACAAAAATGGTTTGTAGGGCGGACGACAGTCCGCAAATTAAGAGCGGACGATCGGCCGCACTACGAACCTTGATATTGCATGATGGTTGAGAAAACCAGCATCAAAAATGTTTTTAGCAATACTTTTTGAGAATGATATAAGGTTCGCATTGCCCACCCTACAGTTCAATTTTTGCAATTAAATCGAGGATTTCTTGATAATCAAAGTTATCTAAATGATTCATCAAAACTTTGGCAAAAAGCTCATTTTCGCTGCGGATTTCCTCAATTGTTGTAGCAATCAAATCGAAATCAGCCTCACGGACTGCTTGTTGAATTTTGCTCGTCCATTCTGGGGGAACTTGCGGTTTTGAGTTAAGCGTAAATATTTCAGAACTATCCAATATTTCTTGTTTGATGATAGTTGAACTCTCTGAAAAATTATTGACTTCAACGGGGGCGATTGCTGTAACGGCTGGAATGTCAAATTTCAAGACTGTACCCCGTCCTACTTCGCTTTGGGCGGTAATTTCGCCGCCCATTAATTTTATGAACTCGCGGCTGATACTTAATCCTAAACCCATACCTTTTTGAAGTGTCTTACCCGATGAACTTTGCACGAACAATTGAAATATACTATCTAATTCTTCCGGGGCGATGCCAACTCCTGTATCGGCAATTTCAAACCAAATAAAAACTTTTTGGAAGTTTTCAGATGAATTAACAAATTCTTCTTTGACAGGTTTTGTTGTTCCTTCTTTGTTCGTTCCGACGGTGACTGATACTGAGCCATTTTGGGTGAATTTAACTGCATTGTCTAAGAGATTGATCAGCACTTCCCGCAACTTAATATCATCGGTTTCTACGTATTGAGGGACATCCGAGGAGCAGTCAATAATTAATTTTATTTTTTTATTTAGTGCCGGAATTTGGAACATATTCTGCACGTCGCTCAGCAAGCGGTACAAGTCAAAGCATTTGGGGTAGATTGTCATTCGCCCCGCTTCAATTCTAGATAAGGCTAAGACTCTATCGATCAGTTGAAGCAGGTGTTCTCCGCTGCGGCGAATAATTTTGATATTTTCTTTTTCCGTGAAAGTTAAATTAGTGCTGGGTTCCATTAATTGAGCGAAACCGAGAATGGCATTGAGGGGGGTTCGCAATTCGTGGCTCATGTTGGCGAGAAAGATGCTTTTAGTTTTGTTTCCAGCTTCTGCTGCTAATGCGGCTTCTTTGAGTTGTTGTTCTACTTGTTTGCGATCGCTAATATCGAGTATTATGCCGTGCCAGACGATATCTCCATTTTCGCGCAATTCCGGCCGAGAATGAGCTTGCAGCCATTTGAGTTTTCCTGAAGCTGTCACAATCCGCCACTCGTAGGCAAATGGTTCGAGATTTGTGGCACTTCTGACAATGGCCTCGAAGTGGTTGGGGCGATCGTCCGGGTGCATTTGTTCGTAGAGTAAAGCAGAGTTGTTCTTGATTTCCTCCGGCTCTAATTCTTGAATTTCTCGGCACATCGGACTGATGTATTCCATCTTAACTGAGCCGTCGGGATGCTGCACGAATATGTAAAGTTCTCCGGGAACAGTGATTGCTAATTTGTGAAATAGAGCTTCGCTTTTTTGCAAGGCTATTTGTGCTTGTTTGCGATCGCCAATATCAATCCCAAATCCAAAAAGAAAGTCAAAATTGCCATTTTCATCCAAAACGGGCGTACCGTGCCACTCCACCAACAAAGTACGCGCGGTGCTGCTATCTCCTAGGGAATCGCACTTGGTGATAAGTTGGTGTTCGTTAACCGTTTGCGGGCTGGCTTTGACACCCTTAAAAATCGAGTGCAATCCGGCTCGATCGCCCTCCGGTACAAATATAGCTAAGTAATCTTTGCCGATAATTTCTGCGGCAGTATAGCCCACAGCTTGCAGCATACAGTCATTCGCCCGCAGGATTCTACCCTCACAGTCGATCGCCACAAAAAACATCGGAGAATTTTCAATAATCTTGAAGTTAAAGTCCCGCTCTTTGCGGATAATTTTTGCAGCTTGGTGGCGCTCATCAATTTCGATCTCCAAGCGGGCATTGATTTCGGCTAACTCGATCGTGCGCGAGGCTACTTCAATTTCCAGGGTGCGGTTGTAGTCAGCCAATATTTGCTCTGCCTGTGCGCGATCGGTGATATCTTGAAAAACAATAATCACATAAACAACATTGCCCCCAGCGTCAAACACCGGCACCGATCGCACTTGCAAGCGAATATTTTTCCCATCCGGGCGAATTTCCATATCTTCAACCAGCGTTTCTTCACCCCTCACCGCTCGTGCAAACGGGGAGTCTTCCATCGGATAAAGTCGATCGGTTCCTGCTACATAAAGCTGATAAGTTGCTGAGAGTTCTGCTGCGGTTGTATTGGGCATCGCCCCTTTGCCGGTGATCTCTCCTCCCACCGAATTCATAAAAACAGTGCTACCAGTCGGAGTCAGGGCTGTCACCCCAACGGGCAAACTTTCTAACAGCTTGGCAAATTTTGCTTCGCTTTCGGCCAAAGCTTGAAAAGACTTTTTCAGTTGAGTTGCCATTTCGTTGAAAGACTGGGCTAATGCGCCCACTTCATCCAGCCTACTGACAGCAACAGTGCGATCGAATTCTCCTTGGGCGATATCTTTAGCTGCTTCGTTGAGCCGCAGCAACGGCAGCGTTACCCACCTAGCTGTCAGAACTCCGGCAATTGTCGATAGCAGGAGCGCCACCGCAGAAAGTAAAATTGTAGTGCGGGTATTTCTGTTAACTTGCCCCATGAAATCGGATTCGGGAACTACGATCGCAATCAGCCAGTTCAAACCGTAACTATCAGAAAACGGCAGCACTTCCACAAAATATTCCTGCCCGTCTCGGCTAAATTTCAGTTGCTGCTGCTGGTTAATCTCACCAAAGCCTCCGAAGTGTTCGTACAAATACTTAGCTGTGGTGCGAATGACAGGAGTTTTGCTGTCTAAAACATTCAGCCGCTGGGGTTGTTGCTTTCCCAACATCTTTCTAAAGGATGATTCTTGACTCGAACTGGCAACCAGTAAGCCCGATCGTTCGATCGCGAAAATTGCCCCCGTTTTGCTAAACTTGAGGCGATCGAGATATTGCTGAATTTCCAAGATCGAAAAATCTACCGCACTAACTCCCAGTAATTTACCATTGCGATCGCGAATCGGTTGACTCGCCGCCATAAACAGAGTCCCCGGAGTCAAACCCTGATAAATGCTCGTCCAAATCGGTTTATTAGCTGCAACAGCTTCTTTGTACCAGGGGTGCCGGCGGGCATCGTAGGTTCCCGCTTCTGTGTTTAATTTGGCGGTGCGAGTGCCTCTGTTGTCGGTCGCGTAGTAGATGTTATGAGAGTTGGTAGACTTGTTAGCGGCGACAATTTGCAAACTGTTGTCGATCGGGTTGCGCCAAATACCGAGATATTCTCCTGTTTTTTCAGAACCCAGGGACATCCACTGAATGCTTTTAAACGATCGCATTTGCTGCCAGAGGAACTTCTCTCCCCGAAGCTGGGGCTGTTCTAACTTTAAGTTTAATTCCGCGCGATCGATCGCTTCAGCGTTGAGTTGATTTACCCAGTGAGTATTTTCCAGAAAACCAGTCAGTTGTTCTTCAACTCTCTTCCCCGTCTGGGCGATCAATTTTTCGGCGAGCTCTTCGACTGCTCTTTCTCCGTTGCGAAAGGACAGATATCCGACAATCCCCACTGCTGCGACGATTTGCACCACAAAAGAGCCTACTAGAACGCAGCGTAGGGGTATTTTTGTGGGCTGTTGGGAAGTTTTGCTCGCGAATCGGGACAACGGCATAGGCTGGGGACTAATTGCTCCCTTTCACTGTAACTGTTTCGGCCTCTAATTTCACGTAGGGCGATCGAGCTTGTTTACTTCCAGTCACTCGATTTTAGATTTTAGATTTTAGATTTTAGATTTTGAGAATACGTCCGCCATTTTCTTGGCGAAGTGCAGTTTCTCACCTCAACCAAACCTGCTTATTGCCTCAAACCTCACCCGTGACATCCGTTAAATCCGTTATAAAATCCGCTGCCGAACCTCATCCGTGACATCCGTTAAATCCGTTATAAAATCCGTTGCCGAACTTCCCTCGAACCTCTTCCTTCTTCCCTCTTCGTTCGAGCAACTGTCAACTGTCAACTGCCAACTGTCAACTGCCAACTGCCAACTGTCAACTCAACAGTTACACGGAAAATCCCCGCTTGTCCAAACGGATATAGCGAGGGGCGAGAATAGGTATTCTCGGAAAATATAAAGTAGTGGCAGTGGCTTTTGTCGAGCCATTGCCATCTATAGAAGCCATACTGTTTTAGGCGCACTGAAAAATTTCAGAGCCAACTCTCTGCCTGCATTCAATGCTTGAAGTCAAACCAACCAGTTCAAGCAAGAAGTCAAAGCAAGTCGTAAAAGCCTAGGATACTTCTTCGCGATCGATTTGGCGCAGGTGAATGTGCTTGCGTCCCAGAGAGATTTCAAATTCATCTCCCGGCTGAAGTTCCATCTGCTTGGTGTAGGCGGCTCCAATCAGTAAGTTGCCGTTAGATTGAACGCTAATCCGATAGCTAGCTGAGCGTCCGCCACGTCCATTACCATTTTGCTTCCCGTCAAGCTGAATGCCTTCTGCATCAATCAGCGCATTCAGGAATTTCATCATGTTCACCCGTTCTACGCCATTTTTGGTAATGGTGTAGTAGCCACAGGCTCTAGCTTTTTCTTCCTTGGTAAGGTTCTCTAGGTCTTTGACCTTTTTGATCAGACCTTCGCCTTCAAGGGGTTCGATATTTTTCTTTTTAGCCATTTACTGAGTCCTGAAATATTCAACTGGTGTACGGATTTTTTCTCGGTTGGTTTTTGGTTTGACCAAGAAACTTTAGCTTTATAGCTGGTCGTAAAACCATATTACACCGATCGGCTCAATTGTTAACCACTATTGTCTAAATATTTTTAACAACGTGCAGTCTTTCTTGAGGAGTAGCTGCAAGGCAAGCGAGCAATCTCTAAACTCGCTAGCATAAGCTATCAGCTATCAGCTAGCTGAATATTTGCCCCCATCTGAAAATCCCATGAAGTTAACCACACGCGGACACTACAGTGTCAAAGCATTACTGGATCTAAGTTTGCAACCTCGCTTTGGCCCGACATCGGTGAAATCGATCGCGAACCGACAGGAGTTACCGGCTCCATATCTAGAAAAATTGCTGATTGAAATGCGACGAGCCGGTTTAGTCCAATCAGTTCGGGGTTCCCAGGGAGGATATCAATTGGCCCGCGAACCCGCTCAAATCTCTTTAGGACAAATCTTAGAGGCTGTAGGGGAAACTATTGAACCTTTACCTCGACATTCTCCTGACGCGACTCAAGCAGAGGACTGGGTAACATTCAGTTTGTGGAACCGATTGCACAAAAAACTGGCCGAAGCGCTATACAGTATTTCCCTCGAAGACTTATACTATGATGTCCGCAGTTGGCAAGCGGCTCTTGGGGAAGAAACTAGCTTTATCATTTAGATGGTAAGTTCATTTATTCGATCGCCAGCTTGCACACATGGACGAAACACTTGTTACCTACTCCGGTGGCTGTCATTGCGGTGCTGTCCGCTTCACAGTCACGGTTGACAAACACGAAGCATCAGACTGCAACTGCTCTATCTGTAAAAAGAAGGGATTTTTGCACCTAATTGTGCCGCCGGAACGTTTTACATTAATGTGTGGCGAAGATGTTTTGACAACTTATACGTTTAATACAGGAATTGCCAAACATACTTTCTGCCGAATTTGTGGTATTCACTCGTTCTATCGCCCCCGATCGCATCCCGATCAATTCGATGTCAACGTCCGCTGTCTTGACTCAGATGCCGTTTCCAAATTTCAGATTCTACCCTTTGACGGTGTTGATTGGGAGCAGAACGTACACTTGCTGGGCGACTAAAGTAATCTCAGCAGTTAAAATCAGGGATCAAAAATCCAAGTCCACAATGGTAGCCACAGTTAAAAGCTGTGCTAGAAACACGATCGCTCATACTCGGACGGACTATCAAGTTTGGCACAATATATAATGGTGCTCGATCAATTTGCTGTTTTGATTTTAGCTGCGGTATTAGATTATGCGATCGGCGATCCTTGGGGTTGGCCGCATCCCGTGCAGGCGATGGGTTGGGCGATCGACCGCTATACTCGAATTGTCTTTAGTATATGGAATAATCCCGCAGACAAAATGGCTCCTGCGGGCGATCGTCCGGCAGGCGATCGGCACAAACTGCTGCTACGATGTGCTGGTACAATACTAGCGATCGGGTTGATTCTAGGCAGTTATACTGTCAGTTGGTCGATCGTCCAAGCTGCTAGTTGGGTGCATCCTATTTTAGGCATTGCCCTACAGACCATTTTGCTGGCTAGCTGTTTTGCCGGTAGGAGTTTAAGGGCGGCGGCTGAAGACGTGCTCGCACCTTTAAATATTGGAGATTTAGTCAAAGCGCGAGAACGGTTGAGCCTTTACGTCGGCCGGGATACTGAAAACTTATCCGAGCCAGAAATTCTGCGAGCATTGTTAGAAACTGTAACAGAGAATGCCGTTGATGGCGTGACAGCACCGCTATTTTATGCCCTAGTTGGGTTCGCTCTGCCGCATCTATTATTAACTGTTACCAATTTGCCGATCGCTCCTAACTCGATGTGGGCGATGGCGATCGTCCCCTGTGCGATCGCCTACAAAGCAGCCAGCACATTAGATTCTACCGTCGGCTACAAAGAAGCGCCATACACTGATTTAGGATGGTTTAGCGCCAAACTAGATGACGTGTTGACATGGATTCCTTGCCGACTAACAGTGATTACTTTAGCCTTGATATCTGGCAAACCGATGTACATTTGGCAGATTTGTCAGAGAGATGCAGTTAAAGATGCCAGTCCCAATTCCGGTTGGAGTGAGTGCGTCTACGCCGCCATCTTGGGAGTACAACTAGGAGGTACAAATTCCTATCGCGGAGTGATCAAACACAAACCGCTGCTAGGAGAGCCGATTCGGGCGATCGCACCGCAGCAAATTGACCGAGCATTAAAGTTAACTCGGTATTGCTTTCTGATTTGGTTGGGACTATCATTGCTTTTTTATACCTTATTATGTTTGAGCCGCTAACTGCTGACCTCACCCGCAGACAGATACAGCCCTCCGACAGGAGTCTGCCAGATCCCAAAAAGTTTTGACGTTAGTAGTTCCCACCCCCAGATTCATCTATCAAGTCAATTATTCAATCTCAAAGCTCAAATCCCAAATCGTTCCACTCCCAGATTCATAGACGAGCAATTGCACAAATCTTTGATTGATACATAAACCGCAGATAATGGCAGATCAACACAGATGCAACGCAGATAATTTCCAGTCTTGAGAGCTTGGGAATGCAAGATGTCTCATTTGTCAAGTCAGTCTCAAATCTCAAATCTCAAATCCCAAATCTCAAATTGTTCGATTCGCCAACAGCCAACCATTAGCTCCCAGCAAGCAATGACTAAAATTATCAAAATTTTATCCCCGGATGAAGTGAGGCGAACTCTCACCCGCGTCGCTTCCCAGATTGTCGAAAAATCAGGGGCTCCCTCGGAGTTAGTGCTGTTGGGAATTCATACTAGAGGAGTGCCGCTAGCTCAAATGTTGGCAGCTCAAATTGAAGTCCTCGAACAAGTCAAAGTACCGGTGGGCGCTTTGGATATTACGTTTTACCGAGATGACTTGGATCGAGTTGCGATGCGAACACCGGCTAAAACAGAAATTCCTTTCGATTTGACTGGCAAAACGGTGGTGTTGGTAGATGACGTTATATATAAAGGTAGAACAATTCGAGCGGCTTTGAATGCGGTAAACGATTACGGGCGGCCGGAGAAAATTTGGTTGGCGGTATTAGTCGATCGCGGCCACCGAGAAGTACCGATTCAGCCGGATTTTACGGGTAAAAAGTTGCCGACTGCAAAGGAAGAACAAGTTAAGGTTTACGTTCAAGAGTACGATGGGCGCTACGGAGTGGAATTGATTAAGGGTTGATATGTTGACCAACGATCGGAATCATAATTTTGGGAGTGAGCGTGCGAGCTTAAGAGATCGCGATCCATCTCAGGAGATCGCGATCGCCCCCTAGCCTCAGAAACCGGGTTTCTTCCTATATTTTTCGTGACTCGTCACAAATTTTTCGTAGAAACCCGGTTTCTAAGCTCTTGTGCATTTAAATTGTAGATTTTGATGACAATCAAAAATCGTCAATTCCTCTCCCCCTCTCCCCTTCTCCCACTCTCCCCCTCAATAGCCATACACAATCGATATGAGCAAAAGCTTAGCCCCACGGGAGCCAGAACTGGTATCAGAGAAGAAACCGGGTTTTGGCCCCACGCGCGGAGCGTCCTAATTTATTGAAAATCGGCAGTGCAGGAGTTGAACCTGCCTGGGGCGAATTATGAGTTCGCTGCCTAAACCGCTCGGCCAACTGCCGTTAAATCGATTTGTTCGATCCAACTGAAAATCAATTATAACATAATTTCCCAGTCCGTGCTAGAACTAGAGAACAAAAATCAAAATCTTTAGATCTGTTTAGTCCCGATCGCCTGGAACGCACCTGCGCTATCGGGCTCGACCGGACAAAGCAGTTTCTATTCCCTCGGCATAAAATTATAGGCAATGGCAGTGAATTCAACAGTAGTGCTGACTCTAATTCTGCTCACTCTGATGTTTGGAGCAGGTGTGACGAGTTCTGTTTTGGGATTTACTACAGGTCGCGAAGCCTTGAAAGGAACGACTCAACCCGATGTTCGCCCCAGCAACAATGCTGGCACTGGCAAGCAGAGAACTGCCGCTAGCAAAGAGCAAGTGAGCATTTTGAAAGAAACAGACATTCTCAAAACCGTCAAAGCGCGGATAGAAGGTCGCGATCCTGACAAAAAAACGGTCGGAGCAAATACTAAAGCAGACAAGGCAAGCTCTAAATCAGCCACAGCCAAAAAACCGGGCGCGACAAATGCCAGCGCCAAGTTTCCGCTCAACAGTCGCGATGGGGGAGTAACTCTGGAAGTAAGCGCCACCAGTCAGCGCAGCAACTCCATGCTGCTAGACGTGAGCATGAAAAACGAAGGTTCCCAAGCTGTGAGGTTTCTCTACAGTTTCTTGAACGTCACTGACAATCAAGGGCGGGCCCTTTCGGCGACTGCCGAGGATTTGCCGGCGGAACTGCCCCCCAACGGGCAGGTGTATTACGGTACGGTGAGTATTCCCACCGCTTTGCTGGAAAATGCTAAGGAAGTTTCGCTGACGCTGACAGATTATCCAGGTCAAAAACTCCAGTTGCAAATATCTGGCATTCCAGTGGCGAAGTAAGACAATCAGGAGCAAAACCTCCAGACCGATTCTCAGGTTCGATCGAGAAAGTTGTTCTAGGGAGCATTGTGTCACTTTTAGGGACGAGAGTGCAGGAGATAGCTGATTTACCCGCGATGACTCCGACAGAGGTGCTGTCGCGGTTGCTGTCAGTGCTGCTGCTGATTGCAATCAATGCTTTTTTTGTGGCGGCTGAGTTTTCGATGGTGACGGTACGCCGATCGCGCATCAATCAGTTAGTAGAGGCTGGCGACATTGCAGCTCTAACTGTTCAATCTTTGCAAAAAAGTATCGAGCGATTGCTCTCAACAATGCAGTTGGGAATCACTCTTTCTAGTTTAGCTCTCGGCTGGATTGGGGAAGATACGATCGCCGTGCTAGTCCGAATGTCGATCGCCAGTTTGCCGCTGCCACTTTACATCAAGTCGGCCCTCGCCCATTCTTTGGGAATATCAATAGTAACTTTTTTCCTGCTAGCTTACCTGCAAATCGTACTCGGCGAACTGTTTCCCAAATCTGTAGCGTTACTTTATTCCGAACAGCTAGCCAGAAGTTTAGGGCCTCCGAGTTTATTAATTTCTCGTTTGTTCAATCCCTTTGTGTCATTTCTCAATCAATCCACGCGATCGCTCTTGCGGTTTGCGGGAATCGAATACGACCTCAAACACCGGCCGGTTACTCCCGAAGAACTGCAATTAATTATAGCTACTTCCAGCGAATCAAGCGGCTTGGAAGCAGAAGAGCGAGAATTGCTCAATAACGTGTTTGAATTTGGCGAAGTTTGGGTAGAAGAAGTGATGGTGCCCAGGCCGAACATTATCGCACTTCCGAAGACGGCTACCTTTCAAACTTTGCTCGACGAAATGGCAATTTCCAACCATTCCCTCTATCCCGTGACGGGAGATTCTTTAGACGATATTATTGGCATTATTGGTTTCAAACAACTTGCAAAACCTCTAGCTGAAGGTTTGCTATCTCCCGACACAGAAATTGTAACTTGGATGGTTGCGGTGAGGTTTGTGCCGGAGATGATGCTGCTGGGGGAATTGCTACCTTTGATGCAGAGTTCGTCGGAAGAAATTGCGATCGTAGTTGATGAATTTGGCGGCATTTCCGGGTTAGTGACGCTGAGGGATTTGATAGCGGAAATTATCGGCCGCACTTACCACTCGCCCGACAGTAAAGAAATTGCTGTGCAAGTATTGGACGATCGCACTTTTTTGGTACAAGCGCAGTTAAATGTAGATGATGTGAATCAAATATTGAATTTGGATTTGCCGATAGCTGACGAATATCAGACAATCGGAGGTTTTTTGAGCTATCAGTTGCAAAGAATGCCGGCTGTTGGGGAAGTTTGGCGCGGCGACAATGCGGAACTTACGGTGGTTTCGGCGATCGGGCCGCGCTTGGATCAAATTCAAATTCAGTTGCTGGATGGGGCGGCGGGCGATCGAGTTTTGGGTGAAGTTGCAGCCACAGGTGGGGAAGTTGTGGGAAAAGGGCGAAAGAATAGCGGGTTGAGTAGTGTGGCGAGATTTTCTAGTTAAGTATCTTTTAGCTAATGCCTATATAATCTACTCGCTCGAAGTCGCTGCGTACTAAATCATCTAACGTCGGGCCTTTGGGGCGTAAATTCAGCGGCAGCGAAGTAGACGCGAAAAAACCCGGTTTCTGGGCCGTCGCGCGCAAGTCATGTTTAACCGTAAGTCACCGGATCTTGCAACCCCAATTCCTCAAAAGCCGCCAGCCGCAGCCGACAAGAATCGCAAACGCCACACGCAGTTTCGCCGCCTGCATAACAAGACCAAGTTTGCTCCCAAGGTACTCCCAAATTGTTCCCCAATTCAATAATTTCTGTTTTTTTAAGTTCGATTAAAGGTGTTACAATCTTAATAGCTTCTCCTTCCCTTCCCTGCTTGGTTCCCAACCGAAAGACTTCCTGCATTGCTTGGATGTAATCGAGGCGACAGTCGGGATATCCAGAATAATCTAAAGCGTTGACACCGATGTAAATCCGCTGAGCTCCGAGGGTTTCTGCGTAGGCGAGGGCAAAACTGAGAAAAATCGTATTTCTAGCTGGAACGTAGGTAATGGGGATGTTTTGCGACATTTCTGCCAGGTTGCGATCGATCGGCAATTCCATCTCATTATCCGTCAAAGCCGAACCGCCCCACAGCGTCAAGTCAAAGTTTATCACCTGATGCGCCTTAATATCCGCTGAAAGTGCGATCGCCCTTGCTGATTCCAACTCCCGCCGATGTCTTTGTTGGTAGTCAAAGGAAATCGCGTAACATTCGCAGCCGTCGGCTTTGGCTTGATATAAAACTGTTGAGGAATCTAGCCCTCCCGACAATAAAATAACTGCTTTCACTTAAAACATCCTCGATCGCATCAGCGTTTATATTTATATCAAATTCTTTGTCACTTGACAAGATGAGACGACGGTTGAAACCGCGTCTACAAAAACGAGGACGTACGGTTGAAACCGCGTCTACAAAAATGAAGAAGATAAAATAATTTTAACCGCAGAGTTTTCTTCAACCCGCGCACCATCCGGGTTTTGTTTGTATAGACGCGGTTTCAACCGCCGAGTCTTCTTCCTTGCAACAAATCATCTAGTTCGCGGTAATCGGGCAAAGTTGTATCAATTTCTCTACCCTGCCGCAAAACTGTGCGATCGCGCTGCGACCTAGATAACAATTCGCTGAAATTCCGCGCCTTAAACAAAATCAAATCTGCTGGTAAACCAACTCCTATTCGTCCTACATTCGGCAATCCCATTAAATCTGCTGGTGTTGTTGTGACTGTGCGCGGCCAATCTTCCCAAGGCCTGTCTAAATGGGCAATGCGGACTGACATATTAAACACTTCTAAAACATCGTGGTCGCCAAATCCGTAAAACGGATCGCGACAATTATCGCTAGCAACTGTGACGGGAATTCCTGCTGCTTTGAGTTCGTGCAGCAGCGTCACTCCCCGCCAGCGCGGTGTACGCCCAGATTCTCTGTCTTGCAAATAAAGGTTGCACATCGGTAAGCTGACAATGCCAATATTTGCTTCCTTGACTAATGCGATTATTTCTGTTACTAAATCCGGCGGTTGTACGGCTAAACTACAGCAGTGCCCGCAGATAATTTGACCGCTAAATTTATGGCGGATGGCGGTTTTTGCGACTTCCCGCAATGTTACTGATTCTGGATCGTCGGTTTCGTCGGTGTGGAAGTCGAGGTTTAAACCGCGTTCTTGGGCTAAGCTGAAAACGCGATCGAGTTGTTTGCCTAAATCCGGGTTCATGTAGGCGACTCCGCCGAGGATGCCGCCGATTTGAGCAATTTTGTCTGCTAATTTTTCGCCGGCGGGTGTCAGGTAATAGTCGAGGGAAACTAGGGAAACTGCTTGCAAAATTAGCCGATCGCGCCATTCGTCCTGCAATGCTGCAAATACTGCTAAACTAACCGTTGCCTGTTCCCCGGCGCTGTCGATGTGAGTGCGGATCGCCTTGGTTCCGTGGGCGTAGCTGCACTTGAGCCCGAACTGCATCCGCTGGTAAACATCCTCTGCATTCCAGTTTTTTTGAGCGTCAGCCCCCACTGCTTCGAGCGCACCGCCAAAAGTTCCATCGGGATTGGGCGATCGTTCCCAAATGTGTCCTTTGTCCAAATGCGTGTGCATATCTACAAAACACGGGAAAACTAAACCACCTTGCAAGTCTACAACTGGGATATCTGGAAGTTGGGATAAAGGTTGCGTACCTGTGGGGATGATTTGGGCGATCGTACCCGCTGCAATTTCCACATCCACCGCACAAAAACCGTTCTCAGCTTGTCTAGTTGGGACAGTAATAGCGTTAGGGGCGATCGATTTCATCTCTAGAATAGACGCGGGTACGCGACCATTTTTGAGGAAATAATTAGATGTACTTGGCAACATTAAATTTGTGAGTTAGTATTTTCTTAAAAATTCAGCGCTACCAGTTCTAACTATAGCACCCCTTGCAGGAATTGTGAATATTTCTCTTTCCCTGTTTCCCTCTTTTCTCGTTCTGAGTCCTCTGCGGTTATTTTAAAAAGTATTATTGACAAATCAAATAAAATTGCTATATAAAATTAGGTTAAATATGTAGCTTTTATATTAGCAATGCAGCCCCAGCCCTGAACCACAAATGCAAAATTTTTAGATTGTTGAGAAAAACGCGCCAGTCAGCGCCACCAGTTTTGCTATGCCGAATAGTTCCAAAGCCTGAATCCTGTTGCTATCATAAATCACTGCTTCAAATGGCAATTTCGCTTTCAACTAGCAGCAGAATCTATAGCAAGAGCCCAAAAACTGTGTCAAAACCCAAGCATATAGTTTTAACATCCCATCCAGACAGATCCGGCACAAAACCTCTTCCCATTTACTGGGGAGAAATCGATCCCCTGAAACGGGGGCCTGTGATTGGTAGTCTTAGCAAATCGTCTCACCGAAATGCGATCGGCACTCATTCGGGTTCCTACTCTGTTTATCGAGCGCTAGCAGTTGCTTCCGGCGCACTCCAAGCAGATCACCGCCCCGATTTTACCAACACATCTCCAGCCGCAAACATTGGGCCACATCCGAGTTGGGGCGATCGCAATTTGATTGTTTCTCTCGATCCGTTTGGGGCTTTGGTTAGCGAAATTTATACTTCATTTTCTCAGCAGGGATACGATATTCGACCGACAATTGCTGTCACTAAAGCTCACATGAATATGCCGGAATTACAAGATGCCATCGCTAAGGGGCGGGTGCAAATTGATGGCAAAATAGTCAAAGCAGGCGGTAATTTAGCAGTAACTAAAATTGCGATCGATCCGGTGTGGTATTTGCCAGGAATTGCGAGGCGGATCGGTGTTGAAGAAAGTGTTCTCCGCCGTGTCTTGTTCGAGCAAACAGGCGGTATGTTCTCGGATTTGGTGACGCGACTGGATTTGCACGTTTTATTGCCCCCAATTGGCGGAACTACGGTTTATATTATTGGCGATGTCGCGAATATTTCTGACCCACAGAAGCAGTTGGCGGTACGGGTACATGATGAATGCAACGGTTCTGACGTGTTTAGTTCGGATATCTGCACTTGCCGTCCTTATTTGGTACACGGGATTGAAATTTGCATCCAAACGGCACAATCTGGCGGTTCTGGGGTAGTTGTTTATTTCCGCAAGGAAGGCAGAGCTTTGGGCGAAGTAACTAAGTTTTTAGTGTACAATGCCAGAAAACGGCAGGCAGGTGGCGATCGCGCTGATGCCTATTTTACTCGCACTGAATGTGTCGCCGGAGTTCAAGATATGCGGTTTCAAGAACTCATGCCAGATGTTTTGCACTGGTTGGGTATCTCTCGAATTGACAGTTTAGTTTCTATGAGCGATCTCAAATACAATGCAATTATCAATTCTGGCATTCAAGTAGTCGATCGCATCCCCATTCCCGAAGATTGGATTCCCGCAGACGCACAAGTCGAAATCGTCGCCAAAAAAGCCGCTGGCTACTACACGCCAGACCCCGTGCCAGATGCTACAATTCTTGCAGAAGCGATCGGACGCGATTTAGGAGATTGAGAGGGCAAAGACGCGATCGATCGCGTCTTTGCCAAATAAAATTTATTGCTGGTTTTTGATCAGTCAGGGTAGGTTATGGCTAATTTGCGTTCTACTGTGATCGTAAAAACAGATATTTGCGGATATACCGCCAGAGTTAAAAAATTAGTTCAGTCGGAATTAAGTAGTTTGTTAAATGAGCATAAAAATTTTATTTCAGAGATTAGCACCAGAAATGAAGGCAGCCTGATCAAAGGGGAAGGTGATTCCTTTTGGATGATTTTTCCCAGCGTCACAGCAGCGGCGATGGCAGCCATAGAAATGCAGCAAGAATTGAGATCGCAACAATCTAGCAAATCCAACGACGAACGATTGGCTATTCGCGTGTCGATTACATTGGGAGATGTCTTGCATCAAGATAAAGATATTTTTGGCGATACGGTGAATTTAACAGCGCGCATAGAATCAGTAACTCCGCCGGATGAAATATATTTGTCCCAAGCAGCATGGCTGGCGCTCAACAAAGCAGAAGTGCAAACATCTTTTGTCAATGAGTTTTCTTTGAAAGGGATGAGCGAACCTGAAAAGGTTTACAAAGTTGACCAAAGTTATAAAACGCGAATTGTTGAAAATCAAGCAATAATTAAAGCTGATTTGAGAGGTTTTATTGCTTATCAAGAATCTAATTCTATTAGAGACGTTGAATATTTGATCACCAACTTCGATACTTTTGAAAAAACCATTTGCGAAGAATACGGTGGCACAATTCGGAGTATTGTTGGCGATTCGCATTTGTTGACTTTCCCAGAAGCTCACGCAGCCTTAGCGGCAATGGAAAGTTTGTGCGAAAATTGGAAACTGTTTATTCACGGCAATCAAATACCTTGCGGCTTGTCGGTGGGAATTGCTAAAGGAAATTTGTATATATTTCGCTCTTGTACTTACGGCAAAGATATTAACATCGCCGACAGGCTGGAAGATTTAAGTAAAATAGTATCTCCGGGTACAGAAAAGAATTCGGTGATAGTTTCCGATCAAATAAAACGTGAAGTCAGTGGCTCGAAGTGGGAATATAAGCTGATCAAAATTGATAGAAATGTGATTTTAGATAATCTTTTAGATTACAGTCAGTTTGACTTTTTTAAGGAAAATGATGTTTACCGGTGTTTGGTTGTATGAAGTTGCACAATATTGAACTTGAGGCTGTAGAATATCTGAGAACGCCGGCTGCGATTCGCCAAAAGTGCGATCGGCTTTTTAATTTAGCCTCCGAAAATAAACTGCGCTACTTCCGCGTCGATTTATCCCAACTCGACAAAGCAGCAAATTATGTAATCGACACAACGCGCCAACAGTATCCCGATTTCAACATTCCCTTTCACAGTCGCTGGCGGCATTTTGAAGCCGGCAACCAACCGCGCCTCGCCGAATTAAATACAGCGTTAGCACAATTTACACTCATAGAACAAGCTAAGATCAAATTTGATTTAGCAATTATCAGCGTTTTGCTCGATGCCGGCGCCGGTGCCGATTGGCAGTATTGCGAAGCCGAAACAGGACAGGTTTACCGCCGTTCTGAAGGATTAGCAATAGCCACTTTTCGGATGTTTTGTCAAGGTATTTTTTCCAGCAATCCCGATTTTCCTTTTTCTGCTGATTCTCGCGGACTTTCTCAATTAAAACTAGAAACCTTAGCAGCCGGATTTCAGGTAAGTCGAGACAATCCGCTAATTGGTTTAACAGGCAGATTAGAATTGTTGCAGCGTTTGGGGAGTGCAATTTGCCAGCATCCATTATTGTTTGGTAGCGACAATCCGCGTCCCGGCAATTTGGCACAATATTTGCTTGACAGTCTGGTTGATGGAGTCAAAACTGTGAAGGCTGTTGAAGTATTGAGGGCTGTTTTGACAGGTTTTGGGGAAATTTGGCCGGGAAGATATGCCATTGCTGGTGTTAATTTAGGCGATGTTTGGCGACATCCGGCATTACAAGGAGAAAATCTGGCAGATGAATTTGTGCCGTTTCACAAACTCTCGCAGTGGTTGACTTATTCGCTGTTGGAACCGCTGCAAGAACTTGGTTTAGTCGTCGCCGGATTGGATGAGTTAACGGGATTGCCGGAGTACCGCAACGGCGGTTTATGTTTGGATATTGGGCTGATGCGGGCAAAAGATGTGGTTATTTTTGAGCAGAGTTATTTGCCTGGTTCGGAAATTATAGTAGAATGGCGATCGCTAACTGTGATTCTTTTAGATAAAATTGCCGCAGCTATGCGAGAAAAGCTGCACTTGAGTGCGACAGAATTGCCGCTGGTGAAGATTTTGCAAGGGGGAACTTGGGCGGCTGGGCGAAAAATTGCCGGGGAATTGAGGGCTGGTGGAGTGCCGCCAATTCAGATTGAAAGTGATGGTACTGTGTTTTAGAAGAAGGAAGAAGGAAGAAGGAAGAAGGAAGAAGGAAGGAAGAAGGAAGAAGGAAGGAAGAAGGAAGAAGGAAAATCCCTAAAAAAATCTACAATTTTACAGCGACGCACCTGATCCTAATTTGAAAAAGTCTTGCTACATCAGAAGTGTTGGGTTTGTTTCCTCAACCCTGTTTGTCAGGTGCGTCGCGCTCGGATTGTCGATAGTTTTTGGGATTTTTTTCAGGCGACGCATTCTACGAATACTAATAACTTGATCTTAATTAGAACGTTGTGATTAGCGCAGGAAAAAACCCGGTTCCTTTACGAAACCAGGTCATAGGTGTTATGTTTTTTTGCTGGTTCTGTGTTTAGCGGCAAGTGCGATATTTGATGTGATAAACTAAACCGCGATGAGCCAAATCGAAAGAGTCCACGGTGGCTGCGCCGGCACCACTGGCTGTCATCGAGGCATTCACCCGCATATTTACACTGTCGCCGCAGCGAGACCAAACATCAGCTACAGTGACTAAACTATCTCGCACATTGTAGTTAGTTTCTCCGCTTAAATTCCGATTAAAAACTGGGCCGCGGCTTCCTGCGAAAAAGTATTCTGCTCGCAAGTTGCCTGTGGTGCTAGGAGCAACGTAGCCGCGGTAATCAGCATCGTAGAGAGAAATTTGGAAGCCTTGGGGTACTTTGATGGGAATGCTCAGATTGCAGCTTTTACGCCTTTCTGTTGAGACATTTCCCTGGGCTGCAAACTTATCAAATAGGATGGTGAGTTCTTGACCGTCGGGGCTGACGCTGACGCTGGCGGAGCGGTCTGGGCAACCGCTACCGCCGTAGCTGGCACCTAATATTTGAACTGACGGAGTAGCAGCAAATGCGGGGCTGATAGAAGCCGTCATTAATGCTGTCGCTACCAAGAGTTTTATAAACTTCATGGATGTTCTCCTTAATAAGTTGAGTTGTGTGTTAAGCAGATTAAAGAAATGCAATTGAATTTAGGTAATGTTTTTTAACTTGGATATGACGGCGGTCATCTTGAAAGATAAAAAAGCCGTTGAATCCAAGCTATTTTTTTCAATTGCAGTACCTAGATCAGTTTTTTTGATTAGTTAATTTATCTAGTAAACTGGTTTTCTGCTGATACTTTCTAAGATTCATATCTGTTGGTCCATGTTCCGGAAGATTCTGGTGCGAAACTCCGGATCTGTGTTAGCGGACTGTTCCGAAGTGCGAGACAGCGAGCGAGACCGGTCGGGAGGCTGTTGGGGTCGGATATGTGTTTCCATAGGGCTTATTTGACCCGGACTGGGAGATGCTGCCGATCGCCTTTACGGTACTCTGTAAATTGAATAAAATCATTTTCTGCTGTATATGGCAATACATTCATTTAAAAATAAGTTTACTAACATAAGCATTGGTTTGATAGTGCCATACAATGTAAATTGTAAAATTTTAATGTCAGGAAAAGCCTATATATAACAATAGTTGTAGGGTTTTCTTACATTAAATTCGCAAATTGCATTATCTAGATGTATTTACTGCATTTTATCGATCAAATCTCTGCCTTTAGTGTAATTAATGGCAGTAATTAGTAGATAAAATAGAGGTATGATGCTGACTGCTTGCGATCGACTACTAACAATTCTTGGACGAGGAAAAAAACAATGGAGACTACAGCACAGAAAGAAGCCCCAACTCAGCCTGTTGAGGAAGTGACAATTAACGATATCAACAGTTTGGAGTTTGAGCTTTGGGCTAAAGCGGTGAAACGGCAGATGATTGCAGCACTCTCTAAAAAGGGCGCGATTTGACATCTCTGGGTTTTTTGTGTGCAACTTGTGTTAATTTAATTAACAAAATTTTTGTCTGCATTGTTGTCCAAGAGCGATAAGTGGGGAGGGGAAGAGTTTTGAGATTGCGCCTCTTTCGGAGTTGCGGGAGGGGGAGAAGAAAGCATTTTCCTGATTCCTAGTTCTGGACCCACGGGTGGAAGGAAGCCGGGTTTTTTTACGAAAATACTTCTGTTGCGATCGGCAGAAATGGTAAAAAAACCCGGTTTCTTTGTGTCAAGAGTGCATCCCGGACTGTTCCTTCTACCGAATGCTCGATCCCAGATTACCAGAAAGAATTGGTTTAAAGCCTCTTCCTTCTAGGGAGAAATTAAAACAAGACTATTCATTACTCGAATCCTCGGACTTCCAGGTAGAGGTCGCCCTCAACTGTCAACTGTCAACTGTCAACTGTCAAGATCGCTTGTCAACCGCCGCTAGCAAGCGTAGATTTCCGTCTTGAATCTGCACGGCTTTGACGGTTCCCACAGCGACTCTTTGTTGACCGTTAGCCATCGCTACTTCAATCTTAATCTTGGGGTCAGCCTGCAAGCCCAGCCGCCCCCAAAGCCACTTGACTTGAGTAGCAGGAAAAGAGCGGACTTCTACATCTGTAAAGGGCGGATTAACCCAGCGGGTTCCGTCGTAAAAACTCGCTACCTGCACCTGATACCAAACTTGTTCTTCGGTCAATTTTAACTCGTTTTTGGGTTCTGGTTCCAGCCACTCAGTGGGATTGATACTGCTAATTACGGTAGCAGAACCCATAATTTGACTCTTGTGGTCTTCTAAAGTTTGAGCCACAGAAACTGCTTCCTCAAGTTTATTGACCAAATTCCGAATACGAGTTCGACTTTCGCTGTCAGTATCTAATTGCTGGTCGAGCCAATTCATCGCCTCGCGAGTTCCGTCTTGAGATGCTACAATCAGCGCGCCCCAAGCCTTGACATCGGCGTCAGATGCGTTGACTCTCAAGGCGGCGTCTACGCGGTTCATGATCCGCCCGCCTTCATTTTTGAGGGTTGTGGCAATTTCGTGAGTGTTGCTAGGATCGGCTTCAAATACTTGCAAAGCTTGACTCCAGCGGCCGTCGATCAATTCTGCGAGCACTTGTTGGCTGGGACTGGCCCAAGATGCGATCGCCTGAGCTCGAGTAATTTTAGCGTGAAATTCGATCGTTTCTAGCTGAGCTTGCGCGGCAGCAGGCCAATTCTGGCCGGCTTTCCCCTTAGCAATACGCATGACATTTAATCCCGGAGACCAAAGTCCGCTTTTTGCCAGCCGCAGCCCATTTTTATAAGTCTCGTCATTGAAGGCAAATTCTTCTAAGGAAATCGCGGTTAATTGAACTGGGTTCGGGATAAATTTGCGCGGGCCTATTTGATAAATGGTAAATTGCGGCTCTAAACCAATTGTTTGGTCGATCGCCAATTGCGGGTTTTTCCCCTTAACAATTTGCTGCCAATTCGGCGGTTGTCCAGCAACACTCGCCCAATCCAACAGCGAGATTAAATGATTTTGGCTGGGGTTGTAGCGAACGACTTGTCCGTAGGGAATTTTCTTGTCGCCCCGCACCAGTTGACCGCTGACATTAAACCAAATGCCCTCGGCGGGGGCTTTTCCGTCAAAGCGGCGCAGTTCTGTCAGCGGTAGCGACTGATTTGAGGCTTGATTGTTAGATGTAGAGTCATCCAAAGAAGCAATCACAAAAGATTCCGCAGGGCCTTCTACATTCACGGAACTTGCTAGCTGAAAATACTGCTCTTTTTCGGAATCGCGATCGGGAAGTTGCACGCGCTTGTACACGCGAAGTTCGACAATTTGACGGCAAGGATTTTTGCAAACAGTAGAAGCATTAACATTCCTTTCCACCATCACCGGCAACAGCAAGTCGGAAATAAAATTATCGCCCGATTTCTCAATAGGAAGCGGCAGGGGTTCGCCAGTGATGAATCCCAATTTGCGGATGCTGGCTTTGATTTGATCGAGAGTTTGGATCGTATCTCTGCTACCTGTAGGCAGGCGCGACCATCCGGGTACAAACTGAGAGACTAATTTGTTACCGTTGGGATCGACAATTAGCTGGTAACTCAACCAAGCGCCGCCTCCCATCAAAGCGGAAAAGCCACACAAGACGCTGAGGGCGGTCAAATTAGCTATTAATCTTTTCCAGGGATATCTGGCGGGAGTTGGGGTACCAGCTATCGGAAGCTGGGACTCTTGCAGTTTTTTGGGGCGTCGGTTTTGGCGGCGGCGTCTGGTCGGAGCAGGAGCAATTTTGGAATTTTCTGGGGGTTTGGCTCGATTTTTTGAGGAGTTTATTTTGTGTTCCATCGTCGAATTTTTAGAATTTAGATTTTAGAATTTAGAGTTTAAAATTGGAATAGCCGATCGTACTGCCGACCTATGATATCCCAGGTGTATTGGCTTTCAATTCGCGATCGCGCGTTCAGAGACAACTCCTGTCTTAGCTGATGATTTTCAAACAAACTGGTAATCGCTTCAACATACTCCTGAACTTCGTTTGCCCGCAAGGCCTCGATCGGTGGTGGGGTGCGACCATCGACGGCTAAACCTTCCAAACCTCGATCGCTCGCCACCACGGGAGTTCCCGCAGCCATCGCCTCCAAAGTTTTATTTTTTATCCCAAAACCAATCCGCATGGGCACCACACAAACAGCAGCCTGATGCAAATATTCTGCCACTCTTTGCACCCGGCCTACGACTTGAATTCCCGGAAGTTTCCCCAAGGAGAGGACTTCGGGGACTGGCGAGGCGCCGACTAGGCTGAGGCTAGCATCGGGATAGCGCTGCTGCAACTTTGGGAGTATCTGCAAACTAAGAAACCTGGCTGCGTCTATATTGGGCAAATTGTTCATGGCGCCTGCAAAAATTAAGGTGTGTCCTCCCGGATCGATCGCGCGATACGGAAATTCTGTCAAATCCACGCCGTTAGGAATGACATCAATGGTGGGTTCAAAAAAATCTGCTTTCCCTCGCAGCCTCGGTGGCGACAGCAATTCTAGGAGTTGCTGCTTGTCTGTGGATGTGGTGGCGACAATACGGGAGAATTTGGCACAGTAGCGTGTTTCGTAGCGGGCGAGTAGGGGTAAATTTAGTCGATCGCGCAGGGGGTTTTGGGAAGTCCCGGTGGCTAACATTTCCCTGCAAGTTCCCCAAACCGAACTGTGAATATTTGCGACTGTCAGCAGTTTTTGTCGCCATTCTGGGCGCACATAAATTTCGTTAACGCTGTGTTCGCAGGTAACAGCTTCGCATTTGCCGGCTGTGACTAAATCGTCTGCCCAATTCTGCATTGCTTGAGAGTAGCTGGAGAATACGTTGGGAGGTGTCCCGGATAACAAAAATTGACTAAAACGCCGAATTTTTCCAGATATCCCGGTTGAAACTGTTCCAGGAGTCTCGAAAACTGCTAATTCTGTAACTTGCCCTCGTAATGCGTCGATTTGTGCATCGGTGACATCGGGCGATCGCACAGTACCGAGAATTACATCATGCCGTCGGCTCAAGTATTGCAATAAATTAAACGTCCTTACCTGAGTTCCGCCGCGGCTTGGCGGATAGGGAAAAGTCGAGGAAAGCATCAAAATTTGCATGGGATGTTGGATAAATAAAGTTGCCGCTGTCGCGATAAAATTGATTGATAAAACCTGTTTAACAATCCTCCCACCTATGGACGAATTATCTATGAAGGCGCTGCTCGAAGACTTGAAAAAGTCTGATGAAAGCGTGCGCGATCGGGCTACTACAGAACTCTGGCGCACTTGGTTTAACCAGAAGGGTGAGTATGGGATGCAAGTTCTCAGGCGATCGCAAGTTTCGCTAGATTCGGGTGATGTTCGGCACGCTTTGGATTTGCTGACGAAACTGATTGCGGAAGCGCCAGATTTTGCTGAAGCTTGGAACCGGCGCGCCGTACTTCACTATACCCAAGGAAATTATAAAAAGTCGATCCATGACTGCGAAACCGTGCTCCAACTAAATCCGGTGCATTTTGGGGCGTTGCACGGTCTGGGTTTGTGCTACGCTGCTCTGGGAGAATACAGAAGTGCGATTCGAGCTTTTCGCCGCGCTTTGGAAATTCAACCTTTTGCTTTGGTGAATCAAAAGTTAATTCTTGAATGTACGGCTCGTTTGAATTGAAGTCAACAAGGAACAGTTGACAGTTGACAGTTGACAGTTGACAGTTGACCGAAGGAAGAAGGAAGAAGGAAGAAGGAAGAAGGAAGAAGGAAGAAGGAAGAAGGAAGACTTTAATTTTTAGCAATCTACAATCTACATACAATCTACAATCTAAGATGGTCTCAGTTTGTGCCGAAAATTAGCGTTTGCATTCCTACTTGCAATCGAGTGCATTTGCTCGCTAGTGCGATCGCCAGCGTGCTAGATCAAACTTATACGGATTTTGAATTAATTGTCTGCGATGACGGTTCGACGGACAGCACTCCGCTGTTGATGTCGGAATTTGTCGTAGCTTGCGGGGCGGGACGCCATCGCCCGATTCGCTACATTCGCCACCCGCAGCATATCGGGAAAAGTAATAATATGCGATCGGGCTTTGCGGCGGCAAGGGGCGAATATTTTATTAAATTTGACGATGACGATCGCCTGAGCGCGCAATTTCTAGAGCGAACATCTGCTATTTTGGATAAAAACCCCAATATTGATTTTGTCAGTACCGACCATTGGGCGATCGACATTCACAATAATATTGACGAAAACCTGACAAAACTCAATTCGCAGCGGTGGGGCCGCACCGAATTGTCGGCCGGAATTATTGAAGATTTGCTATCCACAGTTTTTGTGAGACAGAGTT
The DNA here is from genome assembly GCF_036705955.1 of Microcoleus sp. A6-C6. NCBI lineage: Bacteria > Bacillati > Cyanobacteriota > Cyanophyceae > Oscillatoriales > Microcoleaceae > Microcoleus > Microcoleus sp. A6-C6. The sequence continues at coordinate 53,629 of NZ_JAUBVR010000014.1, forward strand.
TGCAAATAGGCGCGACTTTGTTTCGCCGCCGCGCCCTGGAATCAGTCGGCTTTCTGCGGCCGAATTGGCAAAATTGCGAAGATAACGATTTGTTTGTGAGACTTGCTATTGCGGGCAAAAGGTGCTATTACTTGCCGGAGCTGTTGATGGAGTATCGATTTCACGCAGGACAGCAAGGATGCGATCGGGCAATTCCCTATTTAAGCGATAAATTGCGCTATTTGACCAGCTACGAGTTTGATTCCGAGAAGTTGGAAACAGTCAGGCTCAAGAGGATTGCAGAAACTCAATTAGCGCTAGGTTTGCGGCTGATTGAGGTAGGTGAAACTGCAAAAGGGCGGCGGATGGTGCGGGCTGGAAAGTCGGTTTTTGAGGCGAAAATGTGGGCGGGTTTGGGATTGTCGCTGCTGCCGATGGAGTGGCGGGGGAGGGCTTTTGCGCTGGTGCGGGAGTTGTTGAAACAGAAATTGTGAAGGTAGAGGATTTCGATAACTAATTGAACAATTCAGTAACAGTGAGGAAGAACTACTTTCATCAGAAAGAATTCGACGAAGATTTCATGATTTGGGTTATATCGCAATACGGTTCACTTAACACTATTTATACCCCGGAGATCCCCTCGCATCCCCCGAAAGCAAGGGGGACTTTGAGGGCATTCTTCTCCCCCCCTTTTTTAAGGGGGGTTAGGCGAGATCTGTCTTAAGTGAACCGTATTGGGTTATATCGGTTCTCAAAAAAGTGAGGTATGCCCAATGCCCTATGCCCTATGCCCTATGCCCTATGCCCTATGCCCAATGCCCTATGCCCTATGCCCTATGCCCTATGCCCTATGCCCTATGCCCTATGCCATATCCCCTATGCCGTTCGCGTACCTGATCTTTCTGAGAAAGGCTATAACGCATTTAATATTGATCGCAGAAACTTATACGCAAGTAATCATCTCTGATCCCGCTCGACCCAGTATAAAATGTAGTTCCGTAGCAGAACATTGGGATTTTAGATCGAGAGATTGAAAATTCTGCTGTTTATGCCGTAAGATAGATACACTAACTATTTCCCAGCTAATGTTTGGCTTGGGATCAGCCGATATGGATGCAACAGTAAATGTTGTAGATTTGACTGCGGTGATGCCTGGAGAGCTCCCGATCGCGCAATTTTACACCTATTATGGAACCGCTTTCGGGGATGTGGGCGATCGAGACGGGCAACTAGCCCTCCGCAAACTCTTGCAGTTTCGCCACAACGGTCAAAAATCTCGCTCTTCCCGGCAAAATTTATACGCGCAGTATAAAACGCTACGCTCGCAGTTACCTGTTTGTCGTGGCTTTCCGCGAGGCTGTGCTGCCAGAATGCGATCGAGTTGCATCAGTGGCAGTTAATTGCATCGCTCGAAACAGTCCTCAAGCAAACAGATATTCTCGACCAACTAGAACGGAGGCCAGTTATTTACCAATATATGAAACCTTCCTATTTAGGGAATTTTATTTATAGTAATTAACCAGATAAATCGGGATAAAATGTATCAAAAATAGGCGACGGATTGGCAATATATTCCAGCCGCAATCCGAAACAGTTCGAGAGGGGGATACAAATAAAATTTATTTGGATAATTGTGTTGCAATGCTAGTAACTATGATGCACAACTTTTACGATGCGTTGGCAGATTTGGAAATCTATGCCGGTGCCACACCGATGGAGCGCCAAAAAATCCTTGAGCGCGTTGAGACAAGTCAGGAAAAACTCAAAGAATGTGCGCACCATACCCCGATCGATCACCAGCACAAGTTCGATTTGGTTGAGGCAGAATGGCTCCGTGTTTTGGGGAAGACTATAGAAGCAATGGAATTTTACGATAGAGCTATTGCCGGAGCTAACGCTAACGAATATTTGAATGAAGAAGCTCTTGCTTGCGAACTAGCTGCTAAGTTTTACCTGTCATTGGGAAGAGAAAAAATTGCCAGAGTCTACATGATAGACGCCTATAATTGTTATGTCCGCTGGGGAGATCGAGGCAAAATTGACGACTTAGAAAAAGCCTATTCTCAATTGTTGTCACCGATCGGGCAGCCCGCAAAACTCGCTACAGATTCATTAGCAACTTTCGCAATACCTGTCAAACAAAATCAATCTGTACCTTCATTAATTAATCCGTCTGTGTCGGCGACAGTCTCAGATTTCGGGAATTTTTCAACTCTGCTAAAAGCTTGTCAAGCGCTTTCTAGTGAAAGAGATCTGGATCAACTAATTGCCAAACTGATACAACTGGCGATCAAAAATACAGGCGTTGACAAAGGAGTGCTGATTTTGCAAAAGGGTAATCAATGGGAAATTGCTTCTGCAAGGGCGATCGATAATTTGGGTGTCGATCGGGCGATCGACTTATCATCCGCAACACTCGATGAAAATAGTGATATCCTGCCCCTAAAAATTGTTGATTGTGTTGAAAAATTGTTGAAACCTGTGATTTTGCGGGACATCGCTCAAAAAATTGATTGGGATTCCGATTCCTACATCCTCAAATACCAACCACAAAGCTTGTTGTGTTGGCCGATTCTCGATCAAGGTAAATTAATCGGCATTTTGTATCTAGAAAATCGGTTAACCGCAAGAGTTTTTACCCGCGATCGTCTGCAACGGCTGAATCTCCTATGTTTCCAAGCAGCCATCAGTTTGCAAAATGCTCTGCTATATCAAAAATCTCAGGATTACAGCCAAAAATTAGAGCGATTGCTAACAAAATTCAGTCGAGCCGAAGCTCAGCTTGCCGAGCAGAAACAAATGCTGCAAGCGATTCTTGATGTCGCTCCGATTTGGATTTGGATGGTTAATCCCAAGGGTAAAGTACAATTTTTCAACAAGACATTTTGTCAAGATGTGGGCGTGCCTCTGAGCGCTTTCCTAGCTGTCGAGCATTACAAAGATATACTGGGGGAAAATGCAGCGAACTGCCTGGTTTCAGATGCCGCCTGCCTTGCCCAAGATTCGCCCCATTACTCCAGCGAAACTCTCACATTGGTTGACGGAAAACAACACTATTTAGAAGTCACAAAAGTGCCGTTGAAAAATTACGATGACGAGACGATCGGAATTATTGGTTTGGGTGTTGATGCCACAGATCGCAAGCGCTCAAATGAGCTTTTGCAAGAGCAAAATCAATGCCTAGAACGAACTTTAAAAGATTTACAGCAAGCACAATTACAAATCGTACAAAGCGAGAAAATGTCGGCTTTGGGTAATTTGGTCGCCGGAGTCGCCCACGAAATAAACAATCCGATTGGGTTTATTGCTGGAAATTTGAACGAAGCTAAAAGATGTTTCGAGGATGTTATGGAACACTTGAATTTGTATCGCTCCGATGCACCGAAATCGGAAATTGCCGACCACGCGGAAGAGATAGATATCGATTATCTGTTAGCAGATTTACCGAAGATGATTGATTCCATGCAAGTCGGGTGCGATCGCATTTCCAGCATTAGCACTAGCCTCCGCACCTTCTCCAGGGGCGACAAAGACTACAAAGTTTCTTTTAATATTCACGATGGCATTGATAGCGCTATTTTAATTTTGAAACACCGCCTCAAAGCTAATGAACACCGTCCGCAGATTGAAGCGATCGCTAAATACGGCAATCTCCCTAAAATTGAATGTTTTCCTGGTCAATTGAATCAAGTTTTTATGAACTTGCTTGCTAATGCGATCGATGCCTTAGAAGAATCAAATCTAGGACGCAGTTTTAACGAAATTTCCGTCAAGCCCAACCGCATCAGCATTTCCACTGATGTAATGGGGGAAGAGTACATTAAAGTTACAATTACTGATAACGGAACTGGGATGTCAGAAGAAGTGAAAAAGCAGATATTCGACCATTTGTTCACGACGAAAGCTGTCGGGAAAGGAACGGGATTGGGGTTGGCAATTGCCCATCAGATTGTGGTAGAAAAACATGGTGGAACTATCGAGGTGAATGCCGAGCCAGGAGTTGGGACTGAGTTTGCGATCGTTTTGCCAGTCAGAGGATAAATTATAATTAAAATTAAATTAGGACTTAGATAAAAAGTAGTTTGACATCCTACATATAGCTGTAAGGTGCGCACTGCGCACCCTACATATAGTAACTTGCCCAACAATATCTAATTTACTAACTTGGTAAATTCAATTTTATTATTTGTCCAACCGAAACTTCGTGCTTGTGCGTCGCTACCACCACCGCACCTTCTAATCGCGGATCGTAACATCCAACCCAAGCGGCAGGATGGCATTCGTGCACTAAATACCCGTACAACCAAATTGCTCCTCTACCTTCGATGACAATTCCTTGGCTGAATTGAGCATTTTCAGGGATTTTTAAACCTTGTAAATCTTCGGGTGTGATGATACCGTCTTGAGTTGTAATTCGTAATCGTAAATGTTGGTAAGCTAAACCGTCTTGAGTTTGATTGGAGATTATTGTTAATTCAATAGGGTTCATTTTTGAGCTATCTGTATTTTACGTTTAATTAGGTGGATTTACTTAAAATCATATACTTTTTAGGGTAAATTGGGAATCCGATCGCCAATTTTCAATCCCAATTGGGCCGCCCTACCGCCTTTGAGCTCGATCACTCCGTCAACGGGAAAATCGGGGCCGTAGCTGGGACAGGTGTCGCTGAAACAGGGCGGTACGTTGGAAATTATCGCCTGCACGATGCCTTCCCGCAGAAAAATCATATCGAGCTCGATTTGCACGTTTTTCATCCAGAAACGCACATTGCGCGGGGGGGCGATCGGGAAAAGCATTCCCCTGTCATCGGGCAATTCTGTCCGAAACATTAAGCCAATTGCTTGTTCTTGGGGAGTTTGCGCTACTTCTAGTCCGATCCCGCCCGCGCCCGCGCCCAAAATAGTATTCACAGAAACTGGCAAAATTTGACCCATATCCATCCCACCAAACATTGAGATAAAGTTTGATTCAGTCAAATTAAATCTTCCTGAAACTACTCCTAAATAGTTACCAGAATTTTTATTTTGTATCAGAGTTTGGTTCTCAAAAACAGAAATATTTAAATCGCTAAACTTGATGCCATCTGTCAAGACAATTTTATCATTTCCGTTGCCAAAATCTGTAATTATATCGGCTTCAGTAACAGTAGATACGACGGAGGTTTGATCAATTACAAATAAATCATCGCCCGCGCCTCCTGTCAAGATATCTTTGCCTTCGTCGCCGATTAGCAAATCGTTACCCCGATCGCCATTAATCGCATCTTCACCTTGTCCTCCATAGATTGTATCGCTTCCTTGCCCTCCAAACAGGGTATCGGCGCCTTCGTTTCCGGCCAGTAAGTCATTGTCGCGATCGCCAAAAATTAGGTCATTCCCCGCCAAACCTTGAATTGTGTCATTACCCGCAAATCCTCTCATCGTATCGTTTCCGGGAGTTCCCAGGAGAAAATCGAAGCCGAAAGTACCGTCGATATTAACCATTTTGTTTTTAATAAGTAAGTCATCACAAAAAACATAGTATCTGGTAGCGGCGGGTTAAGCCACAATCTATAACATCCCAACCAATAATTTTATTCAAAACCCGCCCTCTCCCATGTAATGTTTATTTATAACCACCTACTTAAAAGGAAGCTTTGGCGATCGGCATCCGCCAACCGGTACCAAAAGCTCGATCGCTAATTTTCAAACCTGGCGGTGCTTGTCGCCGTTTAAACTCCGATTGCCTGACTAATTTTACTACACGCTTAACCACGGCTTCATCGTGTCCCGCCGCGATAATTTGTTGGGTAGATTCGTGATGTTCGATCAACCGCTGCAAGATGTCATCCAAAACATCGTAATCAGGCAAAGAATCTTGGTCAAGTTGCCCCGGTTTCAGTTCAGCACTCGGCGCTTTATTGATAATATTAACTGGAATCATCTCTTTCCCCAACTTAACAGCATCTTTCCCCATCCCGCTGTCAGAATTCAGCCACCGACAAAGCGAATAAACGCGAGTTTTCGGAACATCAGAAATGACTGCCAAGCCGCCATTCATATCGCCGTAGAGAGTGCAGTAACCCACCGACATTTCCGACTTATTGCCAGTGGAAAGCAGCAAATGTCCGAACTTGTTAGAAATTGCCATTAACAGATTGCCACGAATTCGCGATTGAATATTTTCCTCGGCAATCCCGAAAGTGGTATTGACAAACAAATCGGCGAAAGTGCGATCGTAAGTTTTCATCAAATCGGCGATCGGCAATAGTTCGATCGCAATACCGAGATTTCGGGCTAATTCCAAAGCATCATTAACCGAATGATCCGAACTGTAAGGAGAAGGCATCAGCACCCCCAGCACATTTTCGGGTCCGATCGCGCAACTAGCGATCGCCGCCACCAAAGCCGAATCTATCCCGCCACTCAAACCAAGTACAACCTTAGAAAAACCGCACTTGCGAACATAATCTCGCACTCCCAAAACCAAAGCCGCCCAAATTTCCGCATCCTCGAATGGCGGTTCAAAACTTAAACCAGTTGTGGAATGGGCATCTTGCCCGTTCCCACCGCTGCCAACTAAACCTGCTTTTTGTGCTTCACATTCCCCTCCAAAATCACTTGTGGAACGGGCATCTTGCCCGTTCCCGCTGCCAATCAAATCTTGTTTATTCTCATCATATTCCAGTACAGCAAAATCAGTTTCAAAAGAAGCCAATACCAGAATCAAATTACCCTGAAGATTCACCGCAAAACTGCTACCATCAAAAATAATATCATCATTTCCCCCTACCTGATTAGCATAAACAATCGGTATCCCTGAACGGATGACACTGTGCTGCAACATCGCCGATCGCACTCCCCGCTTCCCGACAGAATAAGGCGATGCCGACAAATTCACCACTAAATCCACGTCCAATTTTGCCAAATCGGAAATAGGATCACCGGCGTAACTACGTTTACCCCAAAACTCCTCATTGTTCCACAAATCCTCACAAATTGTCACACCAATTTTGAGTTTACCAATAGTGAAATAATTACTATTTTTTCCAGGTTCAAAATATCTATCTTCATCAAATACATCATAGGTAGGCAACAAGCGTTTATTAAAAACTTGTTGGACTGCGCCATTTTGCAACAAAACAGCACTGTTGAACAATAACTTTTCGCCGAGTTTTACAGCATCAGGATTAGGTAAAGCAGTCCCGACAATGACTGTTAAATCTGGTGGCAAAGCTTGCGCCAGTTGCAGCAACTGTGCGCCTGCGGCTGCGATGAAACTCGGGTTCATCAACAAATCGCGCGGCGGATAACCGATCAGGGAAAGTTCCGTTGTTAGCAATAAGTTTGCGCCCTCAACCTGCGCTTGTTTCGCAGTCTCCAGAATTAGGTTGGAGTTGCCACAGATATCACCAATAGTAGGGTTGAGTTGTGCGATCGCAATTTTCATATCACCAATTCACCTAATAAATCTTGCTAGCAGTCCGCCGATGCGGACTTAATTTCCTATATACCTAGACTTGAAGGTCGGGAAACATTACTCATTACTCGGATTTGTAATGTTTTAACTCTTCCTCAATAAAATGATTGACCAAATGGCGGTAAATATTTTCAACCACATCAGGATTCAAACCCGATTCCAGAGCCCACTCACGCCGCTGCTGTAACATAGCCTGAAAGCGATCGGGCGCTCTAACGCTCGCTTCACTCGTTTTGAACCTTGCTGCTGCGATGACATATTGAAATCTCTTGCTCAAAGCCTCTATCACTTCTCGATCGATGACATCAATTTCCTCCCGAACTTCGTGAATATTAGCGCATTCATCAGGGTCTTTCATTGCCGGCACTCCTTAATAGCTTCTTTTCTCATATTACTAAATTGATTCCTGAATGTCAGTCAATTTTCCATTTTTAGATTTTAGATTTGAAATTTACTCCACCGATTAATCTGAGAGATTGAACTAGCGCCTAAAATTTGCGATCGACCCTAAGCCGTCGATGGATTCAATTTTTAGGCGGAGTCATCCAATGAACAGCTAGATAAACACCAATGGCTTATTTTTGAAGGGAGCAAAAGCAGCCGCATCAAAGCGGTACAAACTAGCAGGGCGGCCCGCACCTCGCGAAACCTTAACACGGGTATCGCACAAAAAACCCAATTTCAACAATCGAGCTCGAAAATTAGAATAATCCGAAAAATTCTCCCCCAAAACAGTAGTATAAAGTTGATATAGATCGCTCAAGGTAAAAAGCTCCGGCAAAACTTCAAAAGCTACCGGGCTGTATTCAAGTTTGTTCCGCAGTCGCCGATATCCGTATTCGAGAATTTGATTGTGATCGAATGCTAGCTTCGGAACTTGTTGTACGGGATACCAAGCAATGCCACCGACGCGATGGCCGACACCCGCAACTACACTCCCAGCAATCAATTCAGCTTCCTCAAACCGCACCAAAGCAAAATAACTTACCGAAAGATAGCGATCGCCCCTGGTGAATTGCCGAGGATCGCGCCCCGGTTCTCCGAAAGTATACAATTGCTCCAAATACAAGTTTTTCACTCTAATTTTTTCCGACAAAATGCGGTAAGCTGCATTTTCTAGAGACTCTCCGTGTCGCACCAAAGTACCAGGAAGACTCCAAGAATCGATAAACGGTTCGTCTTGCCGCATTACCAACAGCACCAACAAGCGGTTCTGCACGGTATCGACGGAGAAAATTACATTATCTACTCCTACTTTAAAGTCAGCTAATGAGCAACTTTCGCTCTTTTTTGTGCCTCGTGCCATGCGTACAAATGCTCCCGATTAATGTAATCCTCGATAGTTGGAGTTAGGGCTTCGGTGTCTCCTGTTTCGCGATAGGAAGTTGAAGAAACATCAGGAGCGTTCAAAGATGCGATCGCCACTTCTGCACCCAGGCGCCTTAACTGCCACAAATCTAACTGTTCTGACGGATAACCAGGCCGCGGTACAATCAGCAACTCCACTTCTTTTAATAACTGTTCAAATTTGTACCAGCGAGGCAGTTGTCCCACCAAGTCCGAACCTATTACCATCGTCAACTCTGCATCCGGCCACTGCAATCTTGCTTGTTCCACAGTTTCTAGCGTCCTAGGACTGCTGAGTTCTGGATGTAGGCAAAGATTGTGTCTTGGCGAATTAATTTCTTGAATGATTAACAGCAGCATTGCCGATCGATGTTCGAGGGATGTCTGGTGCGACTTGAAAGGATTGTCCGATGCCCAAACTGCTACCCAATCAAAATGCTGAGAAAGCCAACTCAGGATTGTTTTGTGTCCTGCTGTCGGCGGATCGGCACTGGTTCCAAATAAGGCAATTTTTTGCATAGGGAATCGTTCATTCAGTTGACAGTTGACAGTTGACAGTTGACAGCGACCTCTACCTAGAAGGAAGAGGATTTACTCGTTACCAGGCGACCGCCTGGTAATGCAGATCTGGAGGCTCTGCCGACCTTTTCCTAAGCGAGGCAGAGCCTGTGGATCGGGGTTCCCAGGCTAGAGCCTGGGAACCAGTTATAATTTCAGTTTTAAATTATAACCAATGACTAATTACTGATGACTAATGACTCTTTCTGGTTTTTTGAGTGAGAGTTTGCAAATCTGTAGAAATTTCCATCGGTGGCGAAATCGGGTTATTTAGTTGGCGAGTTTCTGCCGGGAGACTGGCGACAGAAGCAGCAGTTCGTTTGGCAATCTCGTCCAAACTTTCCGGTTTCTGCACTCGTTTGCCATCTTTGACAACTAATCTTATTAATGGTATGTAAGCCGCTGAATTATAATTCCCCCCCCCTGTTAGTCCCAAACAATCGCTGACAATTTCTCCATCTTTAACTGTTCTAAAAATTTGCTTTTTCCCTGGATATGTTACCTTGCCGCTTGCCTCCTTCATCACCGGAATTCCGTCAATTTCCACCAACTTATAAACACCGTTCACAGGCGAACCGCTGACCAACTTTGTTCCTAAACCGTAACCGTCAATGCAAGCGCCCGCACTTTTTAATTTAGCAATTTCGTGTTCGTCCAAATCGCCACTAGCAATAATCGGCACGCCCGGCAGGATCGATCGCACTTCCCGCGACAATTTTACCAAATCCCCCGAATCCAGCCGCACACCTTGCAACGGTATTTCACCGCTGTTTACTTGATCGGCCAACATCCGCGCCGCCGCCACAGTATCGTAAGTATCAATCAGTAGCGGTGCGCCCGGAAAATAGCGGTGAAATGCTGCAAACGCCTCCTCTTCGCTGCCTTCGAGAGCCGACACAGCCATTACTAAAGCATGGGCGATCGTACCAACAGGCTGGCGGCCCAACTTCAAAGCAGCCAAAACATTAGAAGTACCATCGAACCCAGCAGCCAGAGCAGCCCTCGCCGCCCACACAGCAGCTTGCGGCCCAAAAGCCCTGCGCGTCCCAAATTCCAGCAACTTAGCGTCAGGGCCCGCCGCATCCCGCAGCCGCGCAGCCCGCGTCGCGATCAAAGTTTGATAATTGATCGCATTCAGCAAATAAGTTTCTACTAACTGAGCCTGCCACAGAGGAGCCTCAATTCGCAATAGAGGCTGATTGGCAAATACCGCCGTCCCCTCTGGAACCGCCCAAACATCGCCAGTAAAGCGGGCTGTGGCGAGTAGAGTCCAAAATCGCTCCGGGGCCCCGGCAAAAATTCCGGTGGACTGCAAAGCCTGAATTTGCGCCTCGGAGAACCGAAATTTTTCTAGATAGTCGATCGCTTGAGCCAAGCCCATCGCGATCGCATAACCAAAACCCTCTGGTAGCCTCCGCGCGAACAATTCAAAACTCGCAAGGCGATCGTCGAGCCCTTCTCCGACGTAACAAGCCGTCATCGTGAGCTGGTAGAGATCGGTCAAAAGGCTGTAATCTGCTGAGGAAACCGTCAGTTCCCCGTCTTCTAAAATTTCCTCAAAACCTGTGAGGTGCAGGCTTTCTGTCGCAGTTTTCATGAAAAACCCCGGACAAACTTATTTATTTAATTATAGTGATAAATACCATATCTTTTTGTAAATTTTTGATAAAGATTGCTGATACCATATTGCGTTTTTCTTAACAACGCTCTTGCACAGAGGGTTTTAGGTTAATTTGCGGATTAAGATTATGGTATTTTTAATAAAAACAGCGAATTTGAGTTTGTAGGGTGTGCAGCGCGCGATCGTGTTGATTTAGAGGCGCGCGGGTGCATTTGGAGTTTTGTGGAAAGCATTTTTTTTGTTTGAGGGCGATCGTCCGAGGTAACTGTCAACTGTTGAAAAGAAGTATTGCTACAAGAACGGCCGATGCGTCTCGGCGCACCCTACAATATTCAAGCAGAAATCTATCAGGTCGATCGCCCAAGCTTCGCAATTCCTAAAAGCTTCAGGTTGCTTCGATGTTGCGGACTAATAAGTAATTCAAACAAATATTGCTAAAGGAACCAAAAAACCGAAATTAATAGTAATCTAAGAAGTATCAGAAGCAATGACAAGAGAGGCAGATGTGATGAATCTTTCTAAATCTTTGGCAGATGCGATGCGTTACGTTTCCGAAGGTGCGATGAGGATTTTTAAACGGAACGATGACGATTATCCCAATACAGGAGTTCAGCCTTTTGAAGGTACGCCACCCAAAGGCTCTAAAAAAGACCCATGATTGGGCGATCGGGTAGTTTCTAGCGAGGTAAGCAAAGACATTTGCCTCAAGCAACAGCGGCAAGTTTTTCGACTACTTTTAAATATATTCAATTTTTCCCAGTTAAACAAAGTTTAGCTGGGATTTTGCCGTGAAAAGCAGGTATTGGTGGCGTTGGTGTTTTGAGTTTTATCAGAACTCAAGTCCTCACTAGGAACCAATTACCCAAAATTGATTGAGGAAAAAGGCGATCGCCGCACTGCCAATTGGCACAGTCAAATTGTCAATTCCCAACTTAGAAACCGACTCCAAAGTAGCAGCAACCAAAGCTACAACAGCCGACACCGCCCAAGTTTGCCAAACATTGCCTTGCACCGTCAGCAAAATCAAACTACTAACAGCAAAACTCACCAAATACATAGTTGCAGAACCTTCCCAACTCTTCTGGATTCCCCAAACTCGATAAAGATGTTTGCCGTATTTTTTGCCAATGACAGCGGCCAATCCATCGCCCCAAGCCATCACTAAAATGCCCAAAGCTGCGTATTCTTGATGTTGCAGCGGCCAAAACCAAGCTACGAGAACGCTGATACTAACAGCATAGAAAAAAGTCCCGAAACTCTTGCGGTTGATACTGTTAAGACTGGGCAAAATCGGAACTTGGTAAGAAATTAGGGCGATCGCACCTGCTAAAACCCCTGCCGAAATCCCCACCCAGCCGGGTATTTCCAGCCACCAAGCCAGCAAAATCACGTTCCCAGTACCGATGTGAACCACCTTCCGCGATACCTCTGCATCGACGGAAGTAAAGCGGTTTAACCCCTCAGCTACCAGCAAAATCACGCCCAACCAGGCTCCCACGAGGGAAAGTTGTAACCACACAGTCGGCATTTCAGATAATATAGACACGATAATTTAGGAAAAATTGCGATCGGGCACTGTTTACTACTTTAGTGGAGATTCAATCCATTTCGGCCGGAGAGGGTGATCGCGATTTAGGGAGCAAAAATTGGTGCTTTTTTAAGTCGATTCACCGAAAAACGTATTGACAATGTAAATACATCTTGGTTACACTATAAGCTATGGATGTGTATTTCGTACTCAATGGTGTAGCCTTCGTTTGGAATGAGGAGAAAGCTCGGATCAATCCCAGAAATCATGACGGCGTAACATTTCAGCAAGCCGCAGAAGCCTTCTTCGATCCGCTCCTAGTGGTGGTTGATGCAAGTCGCAACGATGAAGAGCGAGATGCTGTCATTGGTTTGGACAGACGTTGGAATCTTTTGTATGTCGTCTACATTGAGCGTGAAAACGACATCATTCGGATAATTTCGGCTCGTAAAGCCACGCGCAAGGAACGCGAATACTATGAAAATTGAGGCATTGAAAAAGCGGCTAGATAGAAATCGTCCCATGACAAGTATCACCATTCGGATGCCCGAAGATGTGATTGAAGATTTGAAACGAGTAGCGCCATTGCTGGGTTTTTCTGGTTATCAGCCCTTGGTACGTGCTTATATTGGACAAGGACTGCGATCGGATCTGGAACGTCTAGAAGGTGATACAGTTTCTGCCTTGATTGCCAGTTTGAAGCGTCACGGTGTGAGTGATGAAGTCATTCATGAAGCACTCAGCGAAGTTACTCAGCAGTGAATATTTAAAATTAGAGAAAAATAGGTTTGATTGCTATGCAGTATGTCTTAATTATTCATGAAGTCGCAAATTATGAAGGTTGGAAAAAGGTATTTGACAATGCTGCAACCATCCGAAAAGAAGCTGGCGAGCGCTCCTATCAGGTTTTGAAGTATGACAGTGAACCTAACAAAATTGTTCATTTTTCCGCCTGGACATCAACAACAGATGCCAGGGCGTTCTTTGAGTCACCTGCATTGGTTAAAATTAGAGAGGAAGCGGGAGTCAAAGCTCCTGAATTTATATATTTAGACCAATTAGAGTCAGGAGTATTGTGAAATACATATTGTATATAGCCTTTCGAGCGAAAGATGAGAAAGGCTATATATCTGCCCATTAAGAGTAACTTTTTCATGCTTTCTTTAATTCCCCAATCTCAGATCGGAATCTTTACAAACAAACATATCCCTCCCACCGATGCTGCAATTTGTACTACACTCATGGACTACTGGGACAGTTGGCGGGGCTGATTTTTCCGAGATTCTGAGTATAGCCGGATTTAAAAGTGCGATCGACATTGCGGGCGATCGAGAAATGGGCGTGATTTTTTGATCAGATGCTCTCTGAGTCTCCGATGCCGCATTTTATTAAGAAATAATACAATAATTTTACACATTGGGGAGACTCCGGGGGGGATCAAGTCAAACTATGCGATTAGCGATCGCAACGAACACTATTTTGATAAGATTTAGGATTCACCAAAAATTTGCTATTGTCCGTCGGGGTAAAAACAATGAGCGATCGACCAATCATTCTCGGTATTGTCGGAGACAGCGCAGCGGGCAAAACCACCCTGACGCGGGGAATTGCCCAAGTATTGGGGCCAGAAAATGTCACTGTGATTTGTACAGACGACTATCACCGCTACGACAGAAAGCAGCGGGCAGAAATCGGGATCACAGCACTGCATCCCGACTGCAATTACCTCGACATCATGCAGCAGCACCTCAGCCTGCTACGCACCGGACAAGCTATTCTCAAACCCATTTACAACCACCACTCAGGTACATTCGATGCGCCGGAATACATTAAGCCCAGCAAATTTGTAATAGTTGAAGGTTTACTGGGTTATTCAACTCGTGCAATCCGCGATTCTTACGATGTAAAAGTGTATCTCGCTCCCCCAGAAGAGTTGCGAACTCAGTGGAAAGTTAAGCGCGATATCATGAAGCGCGGTTATACTGAAGAACAGGTGCTGGCAGAAATGAAAAAGCGGGAATCGGATTCAGAAGATTATATTCGCCCCCAGCGCAAATTTGCCGACGTTGTAGTTAGTTTTTACCCGGCAGAAGCGGACAAAGAATCAAATTTAAGCGTCCGTTTAGTGCTCAGGCCGACAATTCCTCACCCGGATTTTACTGAGATTTTAGGTCGAGGCAGCGATAGTTTTCAACCTGCAATTCGCCTGGGACTCGATCGGGATATGGGCAAACCGGTTGACGTTTTGGAAGTAGACTCCCACGCTACTAACGAACAAGTAAACGAACTGGAAAAGATTTTGTGCAACGAAATGCCGCACCTGCGGGGATTTTGTTCTACCGAAGGCAATCCCGAAATTGGCAAACTGATCGGCACAACTGGCGAAGTTTTGGAAAGTTACCCGCTAGCTTTGACGCAGTTGCTAGTTTCATATCATATGATGAAGGCAATTCATCTGTATTAAGCTGTACTGCATTTAAATTGCATATTCGGGCGGGCTAGAAGCCCACCCCACAAGAGTTGGATTATTTATGTAGTTATTGTAGGGTGCGTCAGAGGGGAAATTATTAATTTATATTCAAAACATTCTGCCCTGACGCACCCTACAAACTATTGATTTATCACATGATAAAAGCAATTCATTTGTCTGAGTTTAGTTAGTGATTAGTGGTTAGTGGGCAGTTGTTATTGCAATAACCAATAACAAATAACCACTAACTAATAACGCATGATTTGAGAATCTGCTATTTTCCAAATGCCATCCCAATACTCCAAGGTATAGCGAACTACCCTAGTATTAAAACTGCTAGTCTCGACTCGATCATCTCGGTAGACTGTGGCATCTTCCGTGACTCTGACTTCAATCGTGGCTTTGTTTCCAGAGACTGCGAAACGTTCGACGGATTCAACTTTTTGAACACCATATCGGTAGTGAGAATTAGTGATTCTCAAGTTGTCAATCCCTTTGACTGTATCACTATACAAAATACCTGTAGTCATTGTAGCCAACAATTGGCGATCGAACGGAGGAGCAAATATTTTCTGTTTTGCATCCAGCCACCGACCAATTAAATCCGAAGCTTGTCCGAGAGTAATATTCTGAGCTTCACTAATATAATTTTCGCAGTAATTTGTTGCTAACGGTTGTCTGGTGCAAGTAATATTTTCCGCTTTCGCGGGCGGAGTCAACCACAAAGGAGTTAAGATGGCAAGTAAGATAATCGGCTTCATATGTTAGAGTCCTCAATAGTAATCCGATCTACATCCTTCACTAACGACATTTCGGAAATTGAATTGTCTTGTTTTTGTCACAATTGAGGATAAATCCTCAGTGCTGGGAAAGTCAGATTAGCAGTAGCAAATTGCTGAATTGGCTGCGAGACTGGCAACTGACTTTGAGGTGCGGGCAGCATTTCGCCTCGGAAGTCCAGGATGGTAACGAGTAGCAGGTAGGCAAATGCTAACATTATAGAAATCACGCCGGTGATGATAGCAATAATTTTTGAACGATCCATATTCAGATATTTTTAAGTGCAGCTAATATTAGTTTAACATTAAAAAGAGCAATTATGACGAAACTTATGCAATAGAATATAATCAGGTGCTACTTATTTAGATGACGAAAATGGAACCTTTTATAGATGCGCCAACTTCCACCGAGATTCCCGGATCTACCCCTGTGGTGGAAATATTTAATCTGGGGAAGTTCTACCGTACCGGCTTCTGGATGAACGAAAAAATAGAATCGCTCAAAAGTTGCACTCTGACTGTTTCTGAGGGGGAAACTTTCGGGCTGTTAGGGCAGAATGGAGCGGGGAAAACTACGCTGCTGAAGACTTTGCTGGGGATAGTGCGGCCGACTTCTGGCAGGGGGCTGCTGTTGGGGAGGCCTTTGGGCGATCGCAACGTGAAGCGGCGAGTCGGCTATTTGCCAGAAAATCCCTACTTTTACGATTATCTCACGGGCTGGGAATTCTTGCAATTTGCGGCGGGTTTGTTTGAAATTCCGACCTCGATTCAGCGGCAGCGAATTCCGCATTTGCTAGAGTTAGTTGGTTTATCTCAATCGGCGGCAATAAAAAAACAGTTGCGCCAGTATTCTAAGGGAATGCTGCAACGAATCGGCATGGCTCAAGCTTTGATTAACAATCCCGATGTGGTATTTTTGGATGAGCCGATGTCGGGTTTAGATCCGATGGGGCGCTATCAGATGCGGGAGATAATTTTATCGCTGAAAAATCAAGGGAAAACGATTTTTTTTAATTCGCATATATTGTCGGATGTGGAGAAGATTTGCGATCGGGTGGCAATTTTGGCTAAGGGTGAGTTAATTTGCATTGGTGCGATCGACGAACTCCTGGGAAATACTGAAACTTACCGGGTTGAAGGTAGGGGTGGCCACTTGAATATTCTGAAAAAATGGATACCGGATATGGAAGTTGATAATGATTTGTGGTACGGTCATTTGCAGGGAAGTCCGAAGGAGTTTATTTCTAGTCTGAGCATGAGTGGAGGGCAGCTAATTGGGATGAATTTGGCTAAGCCTTCTTTGGAAGAGTTTTTTATGCAGCAATTGCAAGAAAGAGGAATTTATTCGAGTGGTTGATGTTGAAATCAAGAAACCAGGCGGTGGAAAATCGGCAGTTGAAATCAAGAAACTCGGCGGTGGAAAATCGACAGAAACCAAAAAACTCGGCAGTTGAAACCGCGTCTACACAAACGAAGTCCGCCTTCGCGGACTAAGAAAACGGGCAAGATGCCCACCCCACAATACATAAAGTTTTATTGTGGGGTGGGCATCTTGCCCGCCCCTGAAAGGCTAATGTTTTTCACTTCCGCTAACAATGGCAACTCTATATTTCCACACACTAATTCTGCACAATTCCACTGTCGCAGATATTCACAAACTCCCGAAATAATCGCATTTGCTGCATCCAAATCCCCAGCTTGACACCCGTGATAATGCGCTCTGATCAACGGCTTAATATCCTCAATATGTTGCCATTCACATTCAGGTTTTAGGGGAATGCTGATAAAATAGCGGTAGGCTTGGCGGTGTGCGGTGCGAAAGTTTTCGGGATTTTGATTCAATATTCGATCGCCCTTTTCGCGCACTAACGGATGCAACTGGTAAGATGAGCGCTGACAGTCATAATACAGCAATTGTCGGCGTTTGAGAGCGAGGATAATATTTTCTTTGAGTTCGTACTTGCTAACTTCTGGCATTTGAGCGGCTATTCCCGCAAAATTCAGCGGATATTCTGCGGTTTGATAGACTGAAATTCGGCTTAAGCAAGTTCGCTCAATGTCGCTGAGACGCGCTATCATTTCATCCAGCAGACTCTCAATCGGTCGAGTTAGCAACCAGTCTCTATCTTGCAAAAATTGGCTGACATTGCCTTGATATTCGCTGTCATCGCGAATCAATGAGGCTATTAGTTGCAAAGCTTGGGGATGTCCTTGATAGCGGTCGGCAAGTTCGGTCAATTCTTCTATTGTACCGATTAAATTAAATGATGTCAATAGGGCAACAGCGCAATTGTTTGTGAGTCCATCGAGCCTAATTTCGCGGGTAATTGTTGGCGGCAATTCTGCTATGGTTTCGCGACTGATAAATATGATTTTACTTTGATGTGCTGTTTCTATAAGTAGTTTGAATAACCAAGCGTATTCGGATTGGGTTTCGGCAAAATATCCGGCTGTTTCGGCTCGCCCAAGTTGCAAAATGGTTTCTAGGCGATCGCACACAATTAAGCATGGTTTATTTTTGAGCAACTTTAGCAGTTTTTCGATCTTTTGGAATGAGTGCACTGGGGCGGCACTTGGTGAATTTTGGATGGGAAAAGTTGTATCTGCGGAGGAAAGTGCAGATAGGAGGGAATCGAGAAACCAATCAAATTGAGGTGCTTGGTTTTTGACGAATTCCAATGATTGCCAAGCGACGGCGACAAAGGGATTGTTTTCTGTTTGAAGTTGGCGGATGAGTTGACTGATCAGGGTTGTTTTGCCGATTCCGGGTAAGCCGACAAGGGCGATGGCAGTGACGGGAACCCCCCCCAGCCCCCCCTTGCTAAGGGGGGGAGCAGGATCGGTGATTAGGGTTTTTAAGACATCGATATCTTTGGTGCGATCGTGCCAATTCCAGACTGGGGGTATGTTGTCGGGAAGTGCGAATGTGCGATCGGTTTGGGCGTCTGGGGCGATATCTGCGATCGCGGCAGCTAATAGTAATTCTGTTTGCTTGATATCGTTGCGCTCAATAATATCTTCCCAGTTATTGATTCCTACGGCCTTACAAATAGCAATAAATGTTTCGCGTCGAATTGGCTTTTGCGCCCAAAACCGCTTTAAGGTTGCTTTTGAAGTGAAAGCAGCGTGGCACCAGAGTTCATCTGTTTTGTTCCATCCGGGGTTTCGTCTTACCAAATCGATTATTTTTAGTCCTTCTTCGGATGCTCTGAGCAAACCTGCCATTTTTACTCCTTTACCATAACTCTGCCCCAATGGAATTATAGATTACATCGGAGAGCCGAAAGATGAGCCAAATGAGCTAAATGAGCCAAATGAGCCGTTTATGTTGAGCCAAAGGATGAGCCGTTGAGCCGATACAGATTCAGGATTCTGGAGTATTGTGAAGTGATGAGTTCGGCTTGCGGCTACAGATCGAAAGTAAAACAAGGTACGCAGGCATTGGCTTTGTGGTTATGTTTGACTACTGATGTGTTACTCGACAATCTAGGGGAAGTGCGATCGCGCCTCTGGAGGAGATTAAGGGCGATCGGAGTTACCTGGTTTTAGGGTAAATCTGGCGGGCGATCGGGCGATTCCCTAGGGGATAGCTCCGCTTCACGGCTGTTGGAGCAATGTAAAGTTTCATTACAAAAAGCGGGCGATTTGCATAAAAAGCAGATGAGCGCCCTGATACATATATAGCAAGGTTTGCAAGGCGGGCTTTGCTGGTTTTCACGCAACTATATTTTTGAGGAGATGGGATTATGGCGAATATTACTTTAGGGCAAACGATTGATGAGAGTTTAAGCAGCACTGATCTTGAAAATCCTAAAAAATTAGGTAGCTTCTCGGATGACTATACATTGAGTGGGTTTTCCAATTGGCAGCAAGTTCAGGTCAACCTCGACTCAACTGCGATCGACAGTTACCTACAACTGGTAAATGCTTCAACAGGTGCAGTGATTGCCTTTAACGATGACCTAATTAATGGTCTTAAGAATTCACAGTTAAGTTTCACAGTAGTTCCGGGTGTGAATTACGCGATCCGAGCTACTAGCTTGAATACGAATGAGACTGGAAACTATACAATCAAAACTAGCTCGTTAGGAACTGCCTCATCTTTAGTTTCTACAGATAGCGGACAAGTCGGAAGCGTTGATGCAGCAGGAAAATTTGTAAAGATTGCAACTAGCCCAAGTTTAAATGACATCGCCTTATCTAGTGACAACAAGTTGTTTGGCATCACTGATAGCCAGTTGTACAGCGTCGATCCAGGCTCAGGTTCATCCACACTGATTGGAACCCTCGTTGGTGCAGGTGTAAAAACAGTTGGTATGGCATTTTCTCCTAGTAATATACTTTATGGAATTGGCGATTCTAAATTCTACACTATTAATCAAACTACGGCCGAACCATCCTCTTTTTTCGATCTGGGATCGGACTTTGATGCTAGTGGCGATCTACTATTCGATCCTGTTAGTAATCGCTTTTTAGCTACATCTGTTGGCAACAGTAATGACAGCTTATTCTCCGTATCCTTAACTGGTCAATCTAAGAAAATTGGTGACATTGGCTTTAACGAGGTATTTGGCTTGTCTTTTGAGGGAAGCACTCTTGTCGGTTTCACCGGAGCTAACAAGCGGATTATTATTAATCCAGCAACAGGAGTAGGCACTCTTGATACAAATGTTACGGGTGTTAGCGGTGATATCTTTGGAGCCACATCTATTGTAACCGCGACTCCAGCACCTACACCAACACCAACCCCAACTCCAACACCGACTGAGACTCCGACTCCAACACCAACTCCCCTAACTCCTACTCCAACTCCAACTGAAACTCCAACTCCCCTAACTCCTACTCCGACTGAGACTCCGACTCCAACACCCCCAATTTCAACTCCCCCAACTACTCCTCCTGTTCCAAATCCTCCTCCATCTCCAATTGTACCTCCGAGTCAAATTCCCAAACCCGATTCTAGTGGTGAAGTGGATCTAGATCCACTAAAACTCAAAGTAGTTAACGGTCAATTCATATTCAACGATAAAACCAAGCGTTACGAGGCATCGGGTACTATCGAAATTGGACGCAAAGATGGGAAATTCCCATTGATTAAGATCCCACAAGGGACAGTCAAATACGATCAGAATAAAATTACTGTTGATGGGACAGTATTTTCTAGTATTGGGGATGTAGCAGCACCTTTATTTAAGGGTAAGTTTGATCTCGATGTAAAAACTGCAACTGGCTCAATCGAGGAAGAAGCTGGAACTCTGCCAAATGAATTCAGGCTTGGTGGTTTGGATATAGACTTCAAAAGTTTAAGTGTGAATTCTGATGCCCTTGCCCTTGGGAGTGACTTGAAATTATCTAATGATCTAGGAAATATCCAGCTACAGTTACCAGTAGACGGTTTAATAATTGATGAAAAAGGGCCGAAACTAAATTCGAGCTTTAATTTTTCATCAAACAAAGTCATTGACAACCGTTCGCCAGACAAAAACTCAAAAACAAAAGAAATAAAGGGATTTCAGAAGTTTAGTTTGTTCGGTCTTGTTGGAGTCAAGGAAATATCAGACGTATCTTTAGAGTATCTTGCACCTGAAGATAGTTTAAAATTGAGAGGCAAGTTTACATTCGATACTTTTCCTAATAAACCCGATAATTCTCCAAAACCTCTTGGTATTTCTGAAATTGTTGCCGACCTATCAGGGGAGAATTTCTTACAGTACAAAAATGGTAAGTTGGATGTCAACGGAGCATTTACTATCAAAAGGGATGTGAAGTTAGATAAAGTGGCTGCATTGAAGGATCTCAAACTTACTTGGAATAGTATTGCAAGGGAGTTTAGTGTGGGACCTACAATTAAGTTTCCAGACACTCCAGGGAAGAAAGATGGCTTAGAGATAGGAGGAGATATTGGTATTACATATAACCCTTGGGATTTGAAATCACTTTCTGCAAAAGTGGACAACCTCAACAAACCTCTCGCAGGAACTGCTTTCTATCTTCAGGGGGGGTCAGTTAAGTTAGACAACATTAATCCTTTCCGGCGACGAGCAGGAGAACCAAATCTTTCCAACATAAAACTTAGTGCAGCAGAATTTAAGTCAACATTTGGACCTCAGTTATCCGATTCAGTAAAAATCCCATTACCTGATTGGGCTGGAGGTGACCAGGAATTTTCGTCTCTCGGTGAATTTAAAGGAGGTATCATAGTTGACTTCTGGGATAGCGTTACGGCAAAGGGAGAAGCAAAGTTTTTTAAAGATACAATTGCAGGTGGCAATCTTGATATCACAGCAAATTTCAAAGATTCCTCTCTAAGCATCAAAGGTGGAATTTCAGGATTCAATGGCTTATTCTCGATAGATGGTAGCTTCAAAGTAACTCCCAAAGGATTCACAATTACTGGTGAACCAAAACTCAAATTTCCTAAAGTTCTTCGTTTGCCATTTATGAATGAAGGCGATGATAAGAAAAACGAAAAAGGTGATAAAACAATTTCGAGTAGCTTAGTTGTAGACTTTACAAACGATCAGAATTTCTCTAATGACTATGCGCGCGTTACAAACACATTTAAATTCGAGAAAATTGCACCGTTTCTTCCTGATATTTCTCTTACAATAGGAGCTGAAATTTCGTTCGACGGTAAAGTCAAAATCTTAACGAAAGAAGCGCCTAAAACTAGCAGTTCAATAGCTGCCTCTAGCCTAACTGAAAGAGTAGCCTTTAGCAATCAGACCGAGGCTAGTGCAGATAAAACAGCATCCGCCATAAAAGGCTTTACTGTTGCCCCAGGAACACCGTGGATAATTCTCAACGCCAACTGGGATAATGCCTCTAGCAATACTCCAGTTGAAATCAAAGCACCCAATGGTGCTATTTTCAAAGAGTCCGATTTTGCAGGCAATAAGATTGCAGTTGTTGATGCCCTCACCAGCACAACTACCAAGGCAGTTGTTATAGCCAATCCACAACCAGGTATTTGGGATATCAACTTAACCAATCCCACTGCTTTAGGTACTGTAGAGTACAGTGCTTTTGAAGATTCTCAGGCTCCTACGGTTCAAGTGACATCCCCATCTAAAGATGTCAGCGGGCAAAATGTCACCATCAACTACAACGCTTTTGACTCAGACTCCACTGCCAAAGTTAGCTTATTCTACGACACTGATAACCAAGGTTTCGATGGCATTTTAATCAAAGATGGACTTGAGGAAAAAGACGGTGCAGGTAACTTCGTCTGGAACACTCAAGGCTTAGCAACTGGCGATTACTACGTCTATGCAATGGCGATGGATGAAAACAACGCACCTGTTTTCAGCTACTCTCCGACACCGATTCAAGTCACAGAATCAGCAGATTTATCAGTCACTAAAACAGCCGATAGCGATACAGCAACACCGGGAACAAACGTCAACTACACCGTTGCCGTCACGAACAACGGCACTGATAACGCTAAAGATGCAATCCTCACCGAAACCTTGCCAGAGGGTGCGAAATTTGTTTCGGCTAATGTCACCCCCACCAAGCAGTCAGGAAATGAACTAACTTTTGACCTCGGCGATTTACCCAAAGGTCAAATTTCAACAGTTAACATTACCGTTACCGCACCGACAAATGGAGAGAGCACCAGTACCTCTAGCATAACGAGTAAAACATACGACTCCGACATCTCCAATGATTTCGATTTCGCCAGCACTACAGTCACAAATGACGGTACTGCCACAGGAACAGACAATATTCCACCAACACCAACACCAACACCAACTCTTCCCCCACTGCGTCAAGTTTTAGGAACCCCTGAAAACGACAATTTAGTTG
This sequence comes from Microcoleus sp. A6-C6, assembly GCF_036705955.1. NCBI lineage: Bacteria > Bacillati > Cyanobacteriota > Cyanophyceae > Oscillatoriales > Microcoleaceae > Microcoleus > Microcoleus sp. A6-C6. The sequence continues at coordinate 77,179 of NZ_JAUBVR010000014.1, forward strand.
GCATTGATGCAGCAGATAGCATGGCTGGTTTCGCTGGCGATGACACCCTTGCCGGACTTGGCGGAGATGACATCATCTACGGCAATAAAGGCAATGACATCCTCACTGGCGATAGCGGAAATGACAATATCTTTGGAGGTCAGGGTAACGATAGTATCTTAGGCGGTGCAGACAACGATCGCCTCAAAGGTAACGAAGGCAACGACACTCTCAACGGCGGTTTAGGTCGAGACATCTTAATCGGCGGCCCCGGCAGCGATACCTTTGTACTACCAAAAGATGCCGCTGTAACTGGCGAATTCCTGCCAGATGCTATCTTAGACTTCCAATTAGGCGCAGCTCAAATTGGACTGACAGAAGGACTAACAGAAGCTAACCTAATCCTGAACTTCGATCAAGGCAATACCATCATCAAGATTGCCGGATCGAATCAAACTTTAGGTCTTGTTGTTGGCGTATCGCCCACTCAGTTAAGCGGTAGTTTTGTCCCCATCAATTTGACAGTGATTTAGGATAATCAGATAAGTGCGATCGCCCTTACGTCAAAAAGGGCGATCGCCCTTTCCCCCATCCGCGTCCATCAACCTGCATCAGCGGTTCAAAAGTGCGATCGACCGGTGCGTCAAAAAGAGCGATCGACCTTTCCCCCATCCGCGTCCATCCGCGTGTATCTGCGGTTCAAAAGCGCGATCGACCGGTGCGTCAAAAAGAGCGATCGCATCTTCTATAAATACCAACAAGCGCGATACTTCAAAAAGAATATTACACCATGTAACAATGATATTTATCCCTAAGCTAGACAAGCAATGGTATTGTTAACAAAGAATTTGTTACAATCTATTATGTATGAGTGAAACTGTCTACATCGAAACCAGTATCTTGGGCTACCTCACCGCCAGAACCACCAAAAACCTGATTATAGCTGCAAACATTGAGGTAACACGAGATTGGTGGGAATTTCGGCGAAGCAACTTCAGACTCTATATCTCACAAGTTGTTTTGGACGAAATAGTACAAGGGGACTCAGAGATTGCGACTCAACGTTTGGAGATAATTCGCGACTTTCCATTGCTGGAACTCAATCAAGCTGTACGAGACTTAGCAGGACAATTTCTCACACGAAGCAATCTTCCTCCCAAAGCTGCTAATGATGCAGTTCATATTGCAACCGCTACCGTTTACGGTTTAGATTACCTGCTAACATGGAACTGCAAGCATATCGCTAACGCTCAAATTCAGAGAAAACTTGCAGAAATTAGTCTTGATTTCGGATACCAATTACCGATATTGTGTACGCCTTACGAACTACTAGGAGGTTAATTTATGTGGCAAGATGAGATCCTGGAGGAAATTCACCGAATTCGTGAAGAACACGCTAAGTCATTTAACTACGACTTGGATGCTATGTTTGCAGATTGGCAGAAAAAGCAGGCTAAAAGTGGCAGGGAAATAATCTCAAAATCACTCAAGCCTCGCACTCAGCCCACCTCCATCTGTGGTTAATAAAAGAGCGATCGACCGGTGCGTCAAAAAGAGATCTCGCCCGTTCCCCCATCCGCGTCCATCCGCGTGCATCTGCGGTTCAAAAGTGCGATCGCCCTTCCCCCATCCGCGTCCATCAGTGTGTATCTGCGGTTCAAAAGAGCGATCGACCGGTGCGTCAAAAAGGGCGATCGACCTTTCCCCATCCGCGTCCATCAACGTGCATCTGCGGTTCAAAAGTGCGACCGGTGCGTCAAAAAGAGATCTCGCCCTTTCCCCCATCCGCGTCCATCAACGTGTATCTGCGGTTCAAAAGAGCGATCGACCGGTGCGTCAAAAAGAGATCTCGCCCTTTCCCCCATCCGCGTCCATCAACGTGCATCTGCGGTTCAAAAGTGCGATCGGCCTTACCATAGAATTATCAGAGCTTTCGCAGGTACAGTTTAATCAGGAGCCTCCAAATCATTGAAAAATGCTGACACCAGTGGCGGATTGTCCATCCCGATTTAGGAGTGCGCTGTTAAAATAGAAACATCATTCCCTCCCAACCCATCAAAATCTATGAAAATAGAAGACTATCCACTTGCCAAAGAATTAATATTCGATACCGAAGGCAACATCAGTCAAGTCATTCTCAACTATACCGACTATCAGTATCTCCTAGAGGCGATCGAAGATAGAGGACTTCTCCAGGCTATGCGCCAAGTAAAAAATGAAAAGCCGTTAACTTTACAAGAAGCACTTGCCGAACTTGATAAAGAATGAAAGTAGAATATTTACCAAGTTTTTTAAAGGATTTAAAAGCTCTTAAAAGTGCGCCTGTCTTTGAGCAAGTCAAAGCGATCGTTTTTGAGGAAATTCCCAATCTTACTAATTTACAGACAATTATTAACTTAAAAAAATTAAAAGGCGATGACAAGGCCTATCGGCTTCGGGTTGGCGACTATCGAATAGGTTTTTATTTTGATGGCGAGACTATTACTTTTGTAAGGGTTCTCCACCGGAAAGATATTTATCGCTACTTTCCGCCATAAATCTGTTTTCCAGATACCTTTAATTAGCTTAAGCGCGAGATCCCTTCCCCCCCCTCCGCGTCCATCAACGTGCATCTGCGGTTCAAAAGTGCGACCGGTGCGTCAAAAAGGGCGATCGACCTTTCCCCATCCGCGTCCATCAACGTGCATCTGCGGTTCAAAAGTGCGACCGGTGCGTCAAAAAGAGATCTCGCCCTTTCCCCCATCCGCGTCCATCAACGTGTATCTGCGGTTCAAAAGAGCGATCGGTCTTAATCTATCCTTCTATCTGCCCTAAAAAAGCCATTAATTAGCAAACAAACTCGGCTCTACATAAAAAAAACTACCCAGAATCACAGCCTGCTCTTTGCTGATATCTCGCTCACCATTAACCAAGCCATACACTCCTTCTTCAGAGCCAATAATTCCCATCAAATCCGCAGGTTTTAGCGATCGCTGTTCCATCAAAAATAGCAACAATGAATTAGGGGTAGCCGTAACTCCCGGTGCATAATATTCTTGCTCAAATTTTTCAATCAATGCAATCAACAATTCATACAACTCATCTTCTTCAGGAGTGCGATCGCGACGGTGTATTAACTCTTCCACAATAGCCAAAGCCTTTTCATTCTCAGCTTCTGTTCTAATGATTTTCGGCTGATACTGAGACAATAACTCTGTGTATTTATCTGGATTAAAAATAAGGGTCATTTTTCCATTTCTCCTTATCATACTCAGCATGAGTAAGAATGTATTTGATATAAATCAATCGGCTTTCATAATCGATACTAACTATTAATCTATAATTGGTGCCTTTGATGTTGAAAACGGTAAAACCTCCAACTGCTTCTGCTTTAGGAAAAACAGATTGCACCTCAACTAAATTTGACCATTTGGCTTTCGTAGCAATTTTAAACCAGTTATCTAATACTTCCCGACAATCAGCATGACTTTCGCTATATTCACGCACTCGCCGATAGCTGATTATGTGCATCTGCTATATTTGGCAATTTTAACTAAATTCTATCTTAGCTAAACTAATTTATTTTGTCAATAGTGGATGTACCGAGCGCTATAGAAGCTCTTCAAGAACTCAAACAGATTATCAGTCAGTATATTTTGCAAAAATGACAAAAATTAACGATTAAACAACCTAGATTTAGGTTTTATTGTCCAACTGCTACCTGAGTACGCGCTGTAGCTATCCCGATCGTGAATCGCCCTTTCCCCCATCCCCGTCCATCAACGTGCATCTGCGGTTCAAAAGAGCGATCGACCTTAATCCCAAAAGAGCGATCGCCCTTTCCCCCATCCCCGTCCATCCGCGTGTCTCTGCGGTTCAAAAGTGCGATCGAGCTTACCATGCTGATGCTCTTGATTAGGCAGTAGGGATAACCTGAATCAGCCCCGTATGAAAGGCTGTGTCGTAAGTAATAACAGGCAAATTTTCTAGTTCAGCTTGTGCCATAATCATTCTATCAAAAGGGTCGCGGTGGGCAATGGGCAGGCTGCCAGCGCGGAGGGCATGGGCTGAAGTTATAGCTAATTCCATAAATTGGGATCGGTTGAGGATTTGCGAATATTCCTCGACAATCTGTTTGGCTTCGGGAAGTTTACCTATGCGATATTTGGTGGCTATTTCCCAGGCTGAAACAGTGCTAACAATGATATCAAAATCGGGGTTGCGAATGATGTCCCGGCATTTGGCATTGAGTTTGGGATCGTCAAAGAGCCACCACAGCAGGATATGGGTGTCGATTAGGTAGCTTATTCCCATTGTTCTAGTTCATCTTCTGCTAGGGATTCAAAAAAAGCATCACCGAGTTGTCCCGTCAGTAAACCAGGGGTGCGAGGCTGTGGCTTTTCTCGTCCTAATCCGAGGCGAAAATAGTGAATCAGATCGTAGATTTCTGCGAGTTTATCTTCCGGGATGTCTTGTAATTCTTGAACGATTTTCTGAATTAGCATAAATCAAACTGTCCGATAGTTGCTGATTAATCGATCGCACTACAAGAGTTGCGGCTTAGTCTATTATGGCTCATCCTACAGAGGCACAAGACGGCGACGGGCCCAAAGAGATCTCGCCCTTTCCCCCATCCGCGTCCATCAGCGTGCATCTGCCGTTCAAAAGCGCGATCGACCTTACCATTTCTCACAAAAACTCAACACGCCCGACCATTTCGTCAGGCTTGTACACTTCATAAATCAAAACTAGACCTTCAATGATTTGTCCGATCGAACGAGTCCCCTGCTTACAATAAGCAATACCTGGATGCTCGCTGCTAAGACTAGCGATCGTTAAAAAATCATCATCGTGAGTCATAATTACCCGCTTTTGTTCACAGATAAATGCTAACTGCAATTCGTCACTCTGAGCAAGCAATCGGGCCTCAATAGTTGTTGTAACATCAATTAATCGTCGGCGTAACTCTCGCGCCACCGCCGATTTAACATTTTCCTCCAAATGAAAGCGAATGCGTTCACTCACCTCTAATTGCCCTCAATTTTTCCTGCAAAGGAGAGGGTAAACTGTTACGCTTCAACTCTTCGACAAAAGCATCTCCGATCGCAGTACGGCGGTCAATTTCTTCTCGATGATCGTAATAGTAAGCCATTGCTGCATGAACCGAAGCTGGCGATAAATTATAATCTCTAGCAATGTCTTCTATGGATTCTCCCATCTTCAGATACATCTGTGCAATTTGTGCTACTGCGATTCGATGACCAGCAATGCGCGGCTTACCGCCAAGCACTCCAGGCGTAATTTCAATATGTTCTGTAATGACTGATTGCTTAGACATAAAGCATTAAAAACTGTTAATTGGTAATGTCGATCGCCTTTTAAGATTAGCACAAACAGACTCAGAGAGATTGCTATTACCATCAAAAGTACAGCTTTCCCCCATCCGCGTCCATCCGCGTGTATCTGCGGTTCAAAAGGGCGATCGCCCGTTCCCCCATCCGCGTCCATCAACGTGCATCTGCGGTTCAAAAGGGCGATCGCCCGGTACGTCAAAAAGAGATCTCCCCCTTCCCCCCATCCGCGTCCATCAACGTGCATCTGCGGTTCAAAAGTGCGATCGCCCGGTGCGTCAAAAAGAGCGATCGCCCATTTTCAATTACTAACCAGAAATCACCTGATTCAGTAAATGAGCCTGAGAACCTTCAAGACGGGGACCATGAATCTGCACCACCATAGAAGCCAAATAATTGCCCCAACGAGCCGCTTTTGTAGCACTCAAACCATTAGTAAGCCCAAACAAAACACCGCCGGCAAAAGCATCACCAGCACCCACAGTATCGATCGCCTTTACGGGAAATCCAGCCACATCCACAATCTGTTTATTCTCCACCACCATGCAGCCCTTATCCCCATTCGTGATAAAAGCCAAATCGGAAATTTCGCTCATTTTCCGAGCACACTCTTCCAGAGATTCCTCCTTGAAAAAACTGCGAACTTCATCAGCATTGCAAAAAATCACATCGCAATATTCCGAAACCACCTTGTGAAAATCATCCGCAAATCGATCGACCAAAAAGCCATCCGAAAAAGTAAAAGCCACCTTCACACCCAGATGCTTAGACTGTTCCATCGTCTCAATACTAGCCTTTCTCGGTTCTGGAGCATCCCAAAGATAGCCCTCAACATAACTATACTTGCAGTGAGACAGGCGATCGACATCAATATCAGTCGCCGCCAGAGTAGTAGAAACCCCCAAATTAGTACACAGAGTGCGTTCCGCATCCGGCGTAGTCAGCACGACACAAGTACCAGTCGGCCCGTTCGACTCAGCAGGATGCACATTAAAATCAATCCCCGCCTCCAGCAAATCTTTGCGGTAAAATTCGCCGTTAGTATCCTTAGCAACCTTCCCAGAATAATAGCCTTTACCGCCACTCTGAGCCAAACCAATCATCGTATTAGCCGCAGAACCCCCCGATCGCATTTGCAGCGAAGTGTGTTCCAAATCGTGCAAAATGCCCCCCTGGGTTTCCGAATCCATCAGCGTCATCCCGCCACGATTCAGCCCGTGCTTGACCACAAAATCATCTTCGACTAATGCTAAGATGTCTACCAGGGCATTGCCCACGCCAAACACATCCACAGAACCGGATTCTTGATTATTTTCTGTCATCACTAATTTTTGGTTTACGCTAACTATCAACTCTATAATAAATCGGCTTCAATGCAACATCTAAAATCCAAAATCCAAAATCAATATGATTGATACTTGTCTCCCAGCTCTGATTCAGCAAATGTTACAGCCTGGGTTCTACCCCCACAGCGTCACAGAACCAGTGCAGCTAATTCAGACTCACATTTCCTTTGTCCTGCTGACAGGAGATTATACTTACAAAATCAAGAAACCAGTCGATTTTGGCTTTTTAGATTATTCAACGCTGGAAAAACGGCAGCATTTCTGCACCCAAGAATTGCTGATGAACCGACGCACAGCACCGGAAATTTATCTAGAAGTTTTGCCAATTATTCAAAGCGACGATAAGTTTCACTTTGGCAGTAATTCACCTGAGATAACTCCAGCAGAAGTTGTTGTAGAGTACGCGCTGAAAATGCGGGAATTCCCTCAAGATTCGCTGTTGCTCAGTTTGTTGGAACGCGGACAGTTGACGGAGCAACTGATGGCAGACTTAGGGCGGGAAGTTGCCAAGTTTCACAGCACGGCAATTAGTGATAGCTACATTCGCACATTTGGCGAAGTCAGTCAGATTCGCACAGCAATAGATAACAATTACCTGATTTCCCAAAAATATATCGGCGGGCCGCAGACTCAGACACAATATCAGGAAACTAAAGATTATACTGATGCGTTTTTTGCCGAAAATCAAGAGTTGTTTAAGCAGCGGATAGCTAATAATAAAATTCGCGAATGTCACGGAGATTTACACTTGCGGAATATAGCATTGTGGCAAAATAAAATATTGCTGTTCGACTGCATTGAATTTAACGAGCCTTTTCGCTTTGTTGATGTTATGTACGATATTGCTTTTACAGTCATGGATTTGGAATCGCGGGGGCGCAGAGATTTAGGCAATGTTTTTCTCAATACTTACATCGAACAAACTGGCGATTGGGAAGGACTGCAAGTTCTGCCGCTGTATTTGAGCCGTCAAGCTTATGTTAGAGCAAAAGTAACTTCGTTAATGTTGGACGATGCCTCGGTTTCAACTGATGAAAAAGCACAGATTTTACAGACAGCCGCTCATTACTATAAATTAGCTTGGGAATACACAAAACCGCGCCGGGGAAAGTTAACTTTGATGTCTGGTTTATCTGGTTCTGGGAAGAGTACGGTGGCTCGATATTTGGCAGCCCGCACAGGTGCAATTCAGATTCGATCCGATGCTGTTCGCAAACATTTAGGCGGAATTCCTTTAAATGAACGCGGCGGACAAGATTTGTATTCGGATGAAATGACAGCGCAGACTTATGGTAGATTGTTAGAGTTGGGTATGGTTCTGGCTGACCGAGGTTGGGATGTGATTTTAGATGCTAAGTTCGATCGCCAAAACTTGAGAACCGATGCGATAAATCTGGCTCAATCCCACGGCTTGTCCTGGCAAATCGTTTACTGCACCGCACCAATTGCTGTATTGCGAGAACGGCTGCAACAGCGCCGGGGCGATATTGCCGACGCGACAGCAGAACTATTGATCTCGCAGCAAGCAGAAGCAGAACCTTTTACAGAATTTGAGAAAATTTCTGTAAACATTATAGATACCGCGCAAGACTTAGAGGTACAATTAAACTTGATTTGTGGGGAGTAGTTGCACTGCGATCGCCCTTGCCAAATTCATTGTCTGCTAATATTGTCAATATCTTTCTGTATTATTACAAAAACAACTTGCAGCTCATGGCAAAATTTAACGGAGACTCCAAGGGGTTTAACCCCGCGATAATCTGGTTTGTGCTGTTTACCGTTGGGTTTCGCTTAGTAGGATGTAGTCTGCCCATAAGTCTAGGCCTTGGTGTCCTCGGCGGCGTGGCAGTAGGTTTAACTGTCGCTTGGTGGCACAACGAACTACTACTCAACCCGAATACAGGTTCTCAGGATAAAAAATCTGATGCTATCCTCAACAAAGAAGTAGTGGAAGTAGACGGGCATAAATACAAAACCTCCCGGCGTGAAGCTACTTCATTCTTGGACTGGCTGTCAGAACCCGAAGATCGCCGATAGCACCAAAAAAAGTTTTTAATATTGAGTTTTGCTCTGGCAGTTAAAGAGTTCAAAATTCACAACTCAATAATAAAAAATAAAACCTGCGTTAACAGTTGACAGTTGACAGTTGACAGTTGACAGTTGACAGCGAAGTTTTGAGGCTGGGGATTTAAGCCCCCGACTAAAAACAATCCACCTAAAGGTGGGGGCTTAAATCCCCTGTGCTTTGGTCAACCAAATTACTACTTACCGATTACCCATTCCCGCTAACGAGCAATTTGAATTACTTGCTGAATGTTTCTATTTTTGTCTAAACTTCTGCCGCTATTGATTTATCCTTTGGGGTTGAGTTGCCTGTTAATGATAGCAGCTTTAATCACACTTTGGAAGCGTCCAAAATGGGCGGTGGCGCCAATGGCTGGGGCTCTAATTATTTTACTACTCGGAAGTAGCGGTTGGGTGTCAAAATCCTTAGTTCGATCGCTCGAATGGCAAAATTTACCAACCGCCGAACTCCCCCAAGCTGAAGCGATTATCGTCTTGGGTGGCGGTGTCAAAGCAGCCCTAGCACCCCGTCCTTGGGTAGAATTGGGTGAAGCGGGCGATCGTATAATATACGCTTCCCGACTGTACCGTCAAGGCAAAGCTCCCTTGTTAGTGCTCAGTGGTGGCAGAGTAGACTGGAAAGGTGGGGGCTCTCCCGAATCGGCAGATATGGCAGAAATTGCCCAAACAATGGGCGTACCGGCATCAGCAATTCTGCAAGATCCCGATTCCCACAACACCTATCAAAATGCCGTCAACGTGCGGCAAATCTTAGATACTAAAGGCATCAAAAAGCCCGTTTTGTTAGTGACATCGGCGATGCACATGACTCGATCCCTCTTAATTTTTAAGCGTCAGGGAATAAAAGTAATTGCAGCGCCAACCGACTTTCAGATAACGCAGCAGAATATCGCAGCATCTCAAAGCAACGGGCTAGGATTCGCGCTGGACTTATTGCCTGATACCTATTATCTACATCAGTCAACTAAAGCCTTGAAAGAATACATCGGCTTAATCGTCTATCGGCTGCGCGGATGGCTTTAGCAGATTTTAGATTTTAGATTTGGGATTTTAGATTGAATATCTTAAGCTAAGAAGCAAGTTCGGCAGCGGATTGTGTAGCGGGTGTAACGGATGCAAGAATTCCCACTGTCAACTGTCAACTGACAACTGTCAACTGTCAACTGTGTTAGCTTAAAGTCATTACACCAATATTTGCCACAGTCGCCCCCAAACAGTTATGTTGCCCCACGAGCTACAAAACATTGTCCCAGAACCGACTCCAACGGCCGAAATTTTTCAGAGACACCAAGTTGTCCGCGAGTTTTACGACGAAGTTAAGTACCGTCAAGAATTTGAGCTTTATTGCCAGTGGTATTATGCTACAGCCAAGCAGCACCAGCAGGAATTGCAGAAAATGCAGGGAGATTTGAATATCTTCGCTTGGTTCCGTCGCAGACAGAAAAGTTAAGAATTAAAAGCATTTCCCTTCTTCCATCCACCCGTTACCAGAAAAAATTGGTTTAAAGCCTGTCTCTAAAAAGGAGAAATTAAAAGAAGACGATTCATTACTCAATCCTCTTCCTTCTAGGTAGAGGTCGCCCTCATCTGTCAACTGTCAACTGTCAACTGTCAACTGAAATCCCGTACATTGCGCGTGGCCGAACTTCCTGCTGCTATAGTAACGGCAGCGTTACCATGCAGGTTGTGCCAAGGCCGACTTCACTGGTAATTTGAATAGTGCCTTGGTGTAAGTCAACGCATTTTTTGACCACGATCAATCCCAATCCTGTGCCAGGGATGGTTCGGACATTTTTGCCTCGGTGAAATGGTTCAAATAATTGCTTTCTATCTTCAGGAAAAATGCCAATTCCTCGATCTTGAACCTGGAGGATAACTGCGTCTAACTGAAACTCTAGACCAAGATGAACATTGCCTCCTTTCGGCGAATACTTAATCGCATTGGATAAGATATTAGATAGAATAGAAGACAACAACCTTTCATCCAAACAAACAGGAATGGGATTTCCTTCACAGGTAAACGTCAGGGTATACTGACTGGCTGTACTGAGCCGAATTTCTTCGACAAATTGATGGCAAAATTTGTCTAAAACCAAAAGTTTTGGATTAAATTCTAGTTTCCCAGTTTCGGCCCGATTGATGGTTAAAATATCATCGAGCAACTGCACCATATTCCTGACAGAATCTTGAATTCGATGCAGGTTTCTCAGTCGCTTTTCGGAGTCATTCCATGCGCCTGGACTGTTTTCTAGGACTTGAGCTGCTGCCAGAGCGGTACTGAGTGGGGTGCGAAATTCATGGGATGCCATTGAGAAGAAGTGGGTTTTGAGAATACTGAGTTCTTTTTCACGCTCCAGCGCTAACCGAATTTCATCGAGTCGTTTTCTTTCGGTGATATCACGAGCATTGACTATAATTTGTGTGGTAGCGGCATTGTCTATAAAAGGCTGGCTAATCGCTTCCAAGGTTCTCCAAGAGTTATCTTTGTGGCGATATCGGAACTCAAGAGGAGGGCTGATTTCTGCACTTTGAAGAGTATTGGTGAGGCTGTGGTATGTAGTGGCAAAATCATCTGGATGAATTGGTTCAAATATTTTATTGCCCACGAGTTCAGAGACTGGATATCCTAAGACTTTTTCTACAGAAGGGCTGACGTAGTGGATGGTGCCATCTGTATTGAGAATCATAATGATGTCTAGAGCATTTTCAATTAGCGATCGAAATCGTTCTTCGCTATGTCGCAGGGCTTGTTCTGCTTGTTTTCGTCCGGTTGTGTCTCGCTGTATGGCGATCCAGTGAGTATACCAACCTGTGCGATCGGCTACGGGGACAATGCTGAATTCATTCCAATATTCGGAGCCATTTTTGCGGTAGTTAATCACTTCAACGGTGACTGATTCCCAACGGGAGAGGGCGCTCCGAATTTTGTCTAATTCTGCGGAATCGGTTTTTGTACCTTGCAAAATCCGGGGTGTTTTGCCCAGAACTTCCTCTGGGCTATATCCGGTGATCTTGGTAAATGCTTCATTGACATAGATAATGCGCAGGCCAAGTTCGTCAATCGGTTCGGCTTCGGTAATGACGACGGCATCATTTGTGTTGACGACAACGGACTGGAGTAGCCGCACCTGTTGTGCCTGTTGGTTTTGTTCGGTAATGTCGGCAATCACTGCGACAATGCCGTCAATCTGATTTTCACTATTTTTTAAGGGGGCAGCGGAAAATATAATGTCGATCGCACTACCGTCTTTTTTGTGGCGGCGCAGTTCGACTCTACTATATGTGATTCCTTGCAAAAGATTGCTGCGGAGGGTGGAATAGTCTTCTAAGGGATCGTCGATAAAAATTGGGTTGGGATGGTTGATGACTTCTGCTTCAGTCCAACCAAACATCTGTTCGGCGGCAGGGTTCCAAATCTTGACGTACCCCTCTATATCCAGTGTGAAGATAGCGCGAGGAGAAGCGGTAATCAGGGTTTGTAGGGTGTGGTTGGTGTGGCGCAGTTCTACTTCGGTGCGCTGTCGTTCGCCAATTTCGGCTCGCAGGGCGACGTTTGCGTGAGCTAATTCTGCGGTGCGTTGTTGGACGCGCTGTTCTAGTTCGGCGTTGAGTTGTTGAAGCTGTTGGTATAATTCAGACTGTTGAATGGCGATCGCCACCTGCGTCGCTAGTTGCTGCATTAACTCCAATTCCCAGGTTTCCCAGGTGCGCGGGCGATCGCATTGGTGAGCAATCAATAACCCCCAAAGATATGGTACAGAAGGATTTCCCTCAACCTCCCGATGTTCTTGGATGATGGGGACAACTAATTTGGCTTTGACTCCAAATTGTTGAACAAAATCAGTCAGACAAGGTTCGAGATCGGCTTCTTCAATATTGGCAATCAGACGGGTTTTTCCTAGAGAATAAGCTTGATGGTACTCCCTGGGAAACACTTCTGCTGGGAAGGATCTTCCTAAAATGACGGGATAAGGGGGTAACACTGTTTCGTTAATGGCGCTGCCCGTTCCGTCTGGCCACAGGCGGTAAATGAGAACGCGATCGGCTTCCAGAAAGCGCTGCACATCTGCCACAGTCGTTTCTAACACTTTTTCCAAATCCAGAGACTGGCGAATGTGTTGAGCAATTTGATTGACTAACCGTTCGCGATCGGTTTGTTGTCGCAGCACCCCTTCCGCTGTTTGTCGTCGGGCTACTTCCTGTTTGAAGTAGGGGCAAATTACTACCACAAGTAAAACGCCGATCGCAACTAGAAAAATGTTACTTAGCATAGAAAATGGTTGGATAATTCCTGTGACATACTCCTACGCCAACTGAGTACAGTATGGCGTAGGCTTCTCAGTGACTCCAGCTATTGCTTCGGACATTGACTGAGCGTTAAAGACGGGATGACCCACCGCCCTATTTTTTATATTTATCGCAGCATTATGATCGCGGTCAAGACTACATCTACAATGTGGGCAGTCGTGCCATCTTTCATGCAGCTTTTTTTGTACTTTTTCGCCACAACCAGAACAATCTTGTGAAGTATTATAGGCACTTACTGGGATTACCAACAGACCAGCATTTACGGCTTTGTTTGTTAGAATCGACAGAAAGCTTGACCACCCAGCGTCCAACACAGATTTAGCTAGTTTTGTACGAGCAAGTCCTTTAACATTCAAATCTTCAACTGCAACAACATCATATTTTTGCAATAAATTATTGGCAGTTTTAAAATGAAAATCTTTGCGTTTGTCTGCTACTTTTTTGTGACATTTCCCCAGTTGTTTGACTGCTTTTTGCCTGCGGTTACTGCCTTTTTTACGACGCGAGACTCGCTTCTGAATAGTTCGCAGGCGCTTTTGAGCTTTGCGGTAATGTTGAGGAATTGCCACAGTCTCGTTTTCTGATGTTGTCAAGAAATCCTTCAGCCCAACATCAATTCCAACAATCTTTTGAGGATTAAAATCTGGTTTAATTTCAGGGACTGTAGAATCTTCTAAACTGAGAGTGACATAGTACCCGTCAGCTTTCTTGGTAATAGAGACGGTTTTGATTTTGAATCCATCAGGTATCGAACGGTGCAAAACAACTTTAACTTTTCCGAACATGGGCAAGTTAATTAAGTTGTTTTGCAAGCAGCCGTCTTTAATTTGAGGATAGGTGAACGTGCGGTAACGACTGCGTTGTTTAAATCTTGGTCTACCGCTGCGTTTTCCGTTACCATCACCTTTGAGGAAACGATCAAACGTTACCTTAACTCGTTTAACTGCATCTTGGAGGACTTGAGAGTAAATCTCGGCATACCAAGGATGGGTCTTTTTGAGTTGAGGTAACGTTTTTTTCTGGGTGTAGTAATCGGGATTGTCCCGCAGTTCAGGTAAGTAGCAAACTAGGGGACACGCATTAATGGATGAACGATTTTGCTCGTACCAGTTGAATCGATCTGCCAACAAATAGTTGTACTGTGCACATAACATTGACAGCCATCTGTCAATCTCAATGGCTTGTAATTTTGTTGGACGTAATCGATACTGGTAAGAAGTTCTCATTTAAGCGGTGAATGTGTAATTTCAGTCACGACTTATCAATTAGTATTAATATACTTGAATGCGTTACTTTATGTCAAGTACGCGAATAAATATTTTATTTATACATTCAAAGAAACTTCTGTTAAGTATTAACTTTTATTGCCCAATCTCAACTAGAGACAGGAATGATTGAAAAAAGTCGAATAAAATAATTTGTTCGCCTCGTCATCCACCCGTCATCGGTCAAAACATAGTTTTGAATTGGTTGACAGGTGGAATCAGGAGTCTCACCGCGTCTTTCATCCCACACTAATCGAAGCGATATAATGTGGGGATTCCCGTCTGCGCGAGCTAATACCCAGGCGGGCGTTGAAAAAAACCAGTTACTTGAGTTAATTTTTCCGCAATCTCTAGCAGTTTCAGATCGCTTCCGCGCCGTCCTACCACTTGAACGCCGATAGGTAGTCCTTCTTGTGACTGTGTAAAGGGCAGCACTACGGCAGGGTTGCCAGTTAAATTGAAAATTGTTACGTAAGCACCTATTGTGGTCAAATAAGAGAACTCGCGACCATCCACCTCAATGAGTTCTCCTGGCTGACGGTGGGTGAAAGCAGGCACTGGCACTACTGGACACAGCCAAGCATCCCAATTAGATAAGAAACTTTCGATATTAGCAATCAGAATATCACGCTGAATGAGGGCCGTGACATATCGTTGTTGCTGTTGAATCTGCGTTAGGTTTGGCTGGGATAAACCCAATTCAAAATTATAAATATCGAGGTAAGTATCGCGTACCGAATTGCTATCAAAATTTGGCGGCTCGTTGTGTTGCTCTACACAGCATCCTAGATCTGTCAGGGATGATGCTAATTTCTCTAAAGCAGCTTTGGTTTGAGCGGTGGCTGGAATCTCACCAAAACCTTCTGTCCAAGCGTAGCGGCACGATTGTAGCGCGGTTACTGGGTTAACTTGTGTGGATATCGGTATTAATTCTGGCTGGCGGGGGTCTGGATCTTGAATCAGTAACAGACACAATCGCAAATCTTCTACAGAGCGGGCAAGAGGCCCTATTGTCTGTAAGTGGTGGATAGTTTTAGGCGTTCCTGGTAATTCTGGAATATGTCCAAATGTTGATACGCGATTCTGGGTTGGTTTCAAGCCGAAAATGCCACAGAAGTGAGAGGGAACGCGGATTGACCCACCAATATCACTACCAAGTTCAAGAGGGGATAACCCCGCAGCTATAGCACTCGCCCCACCCCCAGTGCTGCCACCGGGCGTATATTCATGGTTCCAGGGGTTGTTTGTTCTACCAAACAGAGGGCTATTGGTCTGAAAGTTATCAGCTAGTTGTGGTGTATTCGTCTTGCCCAAAATAATTGCTCCAGCAGCGCGCAGTCGAGCGATGACGGTAGCATCTTGCTTTGGGACATAATTAGCTAAGGGTTGATAACTGCTGGTTGTGCGTAATCCTTTGGTTTCGAGGGTGTCTTTGATAGTTACGGGTACTCCATGTAAGAACCCCCAATTTTCTCCTTGAGCTAATGCTCGATCTGCCACTTTCGACTGCGCGATCGCATTTTCCGCATCCAGAGTCACAATCGCATTTAGTCCTGGGTTGTATTGAGCAATCTGACTCAAATAAGCTTCTATTACTTCTGTTGAAGATACTTGGCGAACGCGGATTGCTTTTGCTAATTGATGAGCAGTTAAAAAAACTAAATTATTCATTCTAACTAACTATATTTTGAGGGAATAAAACTATTTCTCATTCATGATTCAGACGGTCAGTTTGGTTGACCCAATATTTAATTAAATCAGTTCTCGTAATTAATCCTACAGGAATACTATTTTGCTCAACTATAATACCATTAGTTCCTGATAAAAGAACTCTATAAGCTTCGGAAATATCGACTTTCTCATCTAAAATCGGTAAAGGTTTACTCATAACAGGCGCAACTTTTTGGTGAGAAAAATTAATCCCTTCATACAGTAGTTTCATTAAAGCTGCTTCATTTAAACTGCCAACGATGTGATAGTTTTCCATAACGGGAACTTGTGAGATGTTCAGTTTTTGCATAACTTCGATGACTTGACTCAAGGTGTCTTGCGAACTCACAGAAACGAGTGAGCGAAAATCTTGTTTGTGGGCAAGTATCTCTTGAAGTTTTATTGTTTTTTTGGTGGGTTCTTCCCAAAAACCATTTTCTTGCATCCAGGTATCAGAATAGATTTTATTTATGTAGTTTCTTCCTGTATCTGGTAACAGCACTACAATCTGTTTCGGTTCTGATAATCTGGCTGCATATTTAAGGGCTGCTGCTACTGCTGTACCGCAAGAGCCTCCCACTAATAAACCTTCTTCTCGCGCTAAACGACGAGCCATATTAAAAGACTCGCGATCGCTCACTCTGACCATTTCATCTATTACTTGGCGGTTAAAGTTCTTCGGAATAAAATCTTCACCAATTCCCTCAACCTTGTAAAGTTTGGGGGTGTCACCAGAGAAGATTGAACCTTCGGGATCTGCACCAACAATTACTATATTTTGATTTTGTTCTTTCAGATATTTGCCAACTCCCGAAATTGTGCCACCTGTTCCCATCGCGGCGACAAAAACATCAACTTTCCCATTGCTGTCTGACCAAATCTCTGGCCCAGTCGTTAAGTAATGGGCTAATGAATTATTAGGATTAGTAAATTGATCCGGTCTATAAGCTCCTGATATTTCTTTAGTAAGTCTTTCTGCTACACCGTTGAAACTTTCTGGAGAGTCAGGCGGAACTGATGTCGGCGTAATTACTACTTCCGCTCCATAAGCTTTAAGTAAGTTAATTTTATCCTGGCTCATTTTATCCGGCATCACAAATATGCAGCGATATTTTTTAATCGCAGCGATTAGCGCCAGACCAACTCCCGTATTTCCTGCTGTTGCCTCAATTATTGTCCCACCGGGAAGCAGTTTTCCTGCTTTCTCTGCGGCTTCAATCATGGACAGAGCTATTCTATCTTTCGTACTACCACCCGGATTAAGGTATTCTACCTTGCTATAAATTGTTGATTGAATTTCTTGACTAATGCTATTAAGTTTAATCAGCGGAGTTCTGCCTACTGCTTCCAGAATATTATTGTAAGTCGCCATCAGAATGTCTCTAGTATTTTATAATGTTATATTACCGTTCGATCTGGAAAAAAAACTTCAGACTAAACTCCACCAAATGCTTTGGCAGTAGCGTGTTCTATAGCTGCTTGGAATTTTGGCAGGGCATGGGAAATCATGTCTTGGTTGGCAGTCAGAGAAATTCGGAAATAACCCGGTATTTCCTGGAGCGTTCCAGGGAAGACAAAAACATCGTGGCTGGCTAGCAATTCGGCAAAAGCACAATCGTCTGACCAAGGTGACTCTACTAACAAAAAGAATGTCCCTTCAGGTATTTGTAACTTGTAACCCATTTCCTGGAGTGCCTTCACCATCCAATCGCGTTTGCGTTGTAGATGCGACCTATCGATGGTGAGTGGCTCCAAGTCAACGAGGGCATATTGCATCAATGCACTGGGGAAACACCAACCAAAGGGACTGCCTTGTAGTGTACGAATTATGCGCCGTATGGATTCCCGTTCAGGCATTGTCGGTGGCAAGGCAATATAGCCGATGCGTTGACCAGGAGCCATCCAGACTTTACTGTAACCATAGATGAGGAAGGAAAAGGGGTAGAACTGGGTGGGACTCGGACAAGTTTGTCCATCGAACACAATGCGGCTGAAGGTTTCATCGGAAAGCAGGTAGATGGGTTTACCGTAGCGATGGGAGGCATTGGTGAGCAGATTTGCTAATTGTTGTAGGGTTATTGCTGAAAATATCTTGCCTGTGGGGTTGTGGGGTGAATTGATAATGATCGCTCTGGTACGTTCAGTTATGGCAACCGCGATCGCATCGAGATCCAAATCAAAAGTAGTTGAATTGACGGAAACGCCAACCGGAACTGCACCAGCAACATGAATCATCCGCCTGTAGTTTAGCCAAGGTGGGGTGATGATAATCACCTCGTCTCCTATTTCGGTCACCATCTGAAGACAAATATTCAGACTAATCAGACTACCATTGGTCAGGAAAATATCTTCAGGTGCGATCGCGAGTCCGCGTTGCATCTTCAGACCTTCTGATACAGTGACTCGTGCCTGTGGAAGGTTGTCTTTGTAACCAAACCAACTCTCATTTTGCGGAATGCTCCAGCGTTGAAGGGCTTCTACAAAGCCTGGTGGGGGCAGTTCGTGAGCGTCACCCTCAGTAAAATCAATGCTCCCCGGTTCATGCTTGCGATTCATGTAGTTTGCCTTGGCAAGGAGTTCACTGGGGGTCGGGGCTTGAATCGCTTTGAGCAGTCTGGACGAGATTGTATGAGTTTTTATATCGGGATTCTCTTCAGTATCGGCTTGGGGTGCCTCCTGTAGCATTTTACTTGGTGGTTGTATTGGATCTGCCATAATATAAGGTAAGTTGACCTACTTATGTTAATCATAATCGCGGTTAGGACTTACGCACTGAATGCCAAATTGCATCATTCTGAACGATCGCCTTAGCGCAGTGGCTCCGCAGGATTTAAAACCGACATCCACGCCAGCAGTAACTATACCCCGTTAGAACTACAACTGCTCAGGCTGGGAATAAGCCCGGTCGGGGCCCACAAGCAATTTCCTCACCAGCCGTGCGCCAAAAACCTGAGACTCCCGAACAGTGGGCGGCTTTAACCGAATCTTGGTTCGTAGCTTGCGAGTATAAGCCCAGCGTTGAAGATTTTCAGCTAATTGTAGAATTGCTGTGGGAAAATCAAGACAGCGTTGAAGTTGATTAACTGCTGACAACTTTGAATTTACTTTCACTTCGATAACAGAGCGATCGCCATATTTTGAAAAGATGAGCTTTTACCGCTATGCCTAAACCCAAGAGGTATCCCCACAATTGGCAAGAGATTGCGTTCTCGGTGAAAGAAAACGCTCTTTGGCGCTGTGCAAAGTGCCATCAACAATGCCTCCGACCCGGCAAACAAAGCGGCTTAACTAAATCTGAACGGTGTGCTTTAACTTTGGCGGTACACCATCGCAATCGGATACCGGAGGACAATCGCTTAGAAAACTTAGTTGCGCTTTGTACGGGTGCATCTCACTTTGGCGAGTATGCCAAAAAAGGGTTAAAATGAAAAAGCTAGTAAAATTGCCAAATAAAGATGAGGTAAAAAAAATGACACCCTCAGACCAAGAACAGCTAAAAGCCTACTTAAAAGCGG